>JBDLTY010000064.1:0-5205 GCA_039805585.1 Actinomycetota bacterium
GCCTGGTGTGTATCGCTTTAGCAACAAAGACAATCGCATCATCTACGTTGGCAAAGCCATCAATCTGAAGAATCGACTCAGCAGTTACTTTTCATCAAATATTCAGCATCCCAGAACTGAAGAAATGCTTGCGAATGCGGTGAAGGTTGATTGGCTTATCGTGAATTCTGACGTTGAAGCCTTGCAACTTGAACATACATGGATAAATGAGTTTAAGCCGCAATTCAATGTGCGCTTTCGCGATGACAAGTCCTATCCTTGGATTTGTTTCACTATGAAAGAAAATGTGCCTCGAATAAGTGTTGTGCGTGGTAAGCGTCGAAAAGACAATGTCTATTTTGGTCCTTACCCAAATGCACGGCAAGCTCGAGAGTTAACCGATAATTTACTTCGAGTTTTTCCTATTCGATCTTGCAATGACCAAGTTTTCAACCGCGCGTACCGAACAAATCGAGCATGTATGCTCTTTGACATTGGCAAATGCTCTGCACCTTGCACAGGAGAAATCAGCGAAACTGAACACCGAGCGCTGGTCAATGAGTTTATCAGTGCAATCAAAGGGAATTTTCGAAGTAAGAAGCGAGAAATTGAAGACAAGATGCGTGAAGCTGCGCAGAATCATGAGTTTGAGCGTGCAGCTTTTTACCGCGATCAAGTCTCCCAACTTGAGGCAATCTACCAGCCAACAAGTGTTGTACTCAAAGAAGAAGATAACTTTGACGTTTTCGCTATATTTAGTGACGATTTAGAGTTGTCGATACAGATATTCAAAATACGATTCGGATTCTTAACCTCCCAAAAGCATTTCTTGCTCGATAAAGTCGAAGAAATGAGCGCTAGTGACCTTTTTGGTCGAATACTTCCTCAATATTATGGTGAAGATCCCCTGGAAGTGACCGAAATACTTGTGAATGAACCAATTGAGAATGAGGAGTTACTTGCACATCTGATTCGCATGAGCGACAAGAAAATCAGAATATATACACCCGAACGTGGTCGAAAGCGTGAGCTTGTAAAGCTGGCATTTCAAAATGCCCAATCTGCCTTGGAACTCAATAGGAGCGTGCGAGCACACGACATTGCCAAACGCTCTCTTGCTCTCAACGATTTAACGAATCTTCTGAGCCTTCAAACCGCTCCACTGAGAATAGAATGCGTAGATATCTCGCATCTATCTGGGACCAATACGGTTGGCTCACTGGTTGTGTTTGAAGATGGAATGCCAAAGAAGTCAGATTATCGACACTATGCACTTCGCGACATGAATGATGACCTTGAAGCAATTAAAGAGGTTCTCACACGCAGACTCAAGCGACTCAAAGATCAAGATGAAGGTTGGGCCACATCTCCTGATTTACTCGTCATTGATGGCGGTCCCTTGCAGGCGAAAGTGGCTCTCGAAGTTGTTACAGCGTTTGATTTTAAGATTCCTGTTATTTCGCTTGCGAAACGTTTCGAAACTATTTTCGATAGTCGTACTGGACGAGAAGTGATTGTTCCCAGAAACTCTGAAACCCTTTTCTTGCTACAACGTATTCGAGATGAAGCTCATCGGTTTGCAATCACTCATCAGCAAACATCGAGAAAGAAGGGCATTCGTTCGCAGTTAGAGCAGATTCCAGGGCTCGGCCCGCACCGAATCAAGAAGTTGTTAGCTCACTTCGGAAGCCTTAAGCGCTTAAAGATGGCAGATGTCAACGAAATTGCATCGGTATCTGGAATCAGCGACGATCTTGCCAAAACTATCCATGAAACTCTTCAATTGAGCAAGGAATCTGCCCTAAACGCGACGACTGGAGAGGTTATCGAGGGTGCTTGACTCGTCTGTGAGAGTATCCCTGTGAAATTAGAGGTAGTGCTTGTCACCGGGTTAGCAGGTGCAGGTCGTTCCACTGCGGCCCATGCACTTGAAGACCTTGGATATTTCGTTATAGATAACTTGCCACCTGAAATTATTGGAGCAACTGTTGAGTTGCTTTCTCAGCGAGGTGAAATCAAGAAAGTTGCGATTGTCGCAGACTCAAGAGGCGGATCACTCTTTCAAGCGCTAGAGCGGGAGCTCGAAGCACTTCGCGAACAGGTGAAACTCTTCGTGTTGTTTCTTCAAGCAAGTGATCAGGTTCTCATTCGCCGGTTTGAAGCGGCACGTCGACCTCATCCATTGCAGAAAGGTGAGACACTTGCCGAAGCTGTAAGAGCAGAGCGAGAGCTACTCTCAGGATTGAAAGTGCAATCTGATTTGATTATCGATACCACTGATAAGAACATTCATGAGTTACGAAAGGATATCGAGATTCAATTTGGTTCAGAATCATTGCACCTTGTAGTTCATTTGATTTCTTTTGGGTACAAGTATGGAATTCCACTGGATGCTGATTTCATCTTTGATGCAAGGTGTCTGCCAAATCCATTTTGGAGGAAGGACCTTCGTGAATTGACCGGTACAGATAAGCCCGTCGCTGATTATGTGCTCGAACATCCACTCGCCGAAGTTCTACTGTCTTCAAGCTCAGAACTCTTGAAACAACTACAGGCGGGCTATCTTGCCGAAGGTAAAAGGTTTATTACTGTTGCTATTGGCTGTACTGGAGGGCAACACAGAAGTGTCGCCCTGATTGAAAGCCTTCGAGGCAGAATAGAAAGCGAAGCACTGCAAGTTGAAATACACCACCGAGATAAAGGTAGAGAATAAATGTCTATGACAATGAGCCTCAAGGATGAATTGGCGCACCTAGCAACCGCTAAAGCGTGCTGCAAGAAAGCTGAGGCAAGTTCGTTACTTCGCTTTGGCGGATCTATTCACATCGTTGCGGGGTCACTGGTAGTGGAGGCGGAATTCGACAACGCCGCAGTTGCTAGGCGACTGCGAGTGTTTATGCAAGAGCTGTTTGGGCAAGATTCTGATTTGACAATGATCTCCGCAGGAGGAATTAGAAAATCAAGCCGCTACCTTGTGAGGGTAACAAATGGTGCTGAGCGTTTTGCTCAACAAGTTGGCTTGATTGATGTTACTGGACGACCCGTTAGGGGCCTTGCTCCTTCAATCGTCAGTGGCGGAATTTGCGACAGTGAAGCCGCATGGCGAGGTGCATTCTTAGCTCATGGTTCACTGACTGAACCGGGAAGAAGTAGTGCACTTGAAGTCACCTGTCCAGGTGGCGAATCCGCACTTGCATTAGTCGGCGCGGCCCGCAGACTTGGAATTCTTGCTAAAGCACGCGAAGTACGGGGAGTTGATCGAGTTGTAATCCGCGATGGAGATGCAATCGCGATGTTGCTCACACGAATAGGTGCGCACGAACAACTGCTTGTTTGGGAAGAGCGCAGAATGCGACGTGAAGTTCGCGCTACAGCAAATCGATTGGCGAATTTTGATGACGCAAATATGCGAAGAAGCGCTCGTGCTGCAGTGGCAGCAAGCGCTCGAGTAGCTCGAGCACTCGAAATACTTGGTGATGGTGTTCCTGAACATCTCAGGGTGGCTGGCCAACTTCGTATAGATCATGGACAGGCGAGCCTGGAGGAGCTTGGCGCACTTGCTCAGCCGCCGATGACAAAGGATGCAATCGCAGGTCGGATTCGAAGGCTCTTGGCCATGGCTGATAAACGGGCAAAAGACCTTGGGATCCCTGATACGGAGCATGCCCTTACACCTGACTTATCCGATGAATGATAAAAGTAAACTAGGGCATGGCAACCTTCACATAGGAGTTCTGTATGAGCGTTAAAGTAGCAATTAATGGTTTTGGACGAATTGGCCGCAATTTTTTTCGAGCAATAGTCAGCCAAGGGGCGGATATTGAAGTTGTTGGCATCAATGATTTAACTGATATCAATACTTTAGCGCACCTATTGAAGTACGACAGTATTCTAGGAAAGCTGAATCAATCTGTGACAGTCAGTGGCCAAAGTATTACGGTGGGAGCGACAAGTTTTAAAGTTTTCGCTGAACGAGACCCTGCGAACTTACCGTGGAAGGACTTGAATGTTGACATCGTTATTGAGTCAACCGGACATTTCACGGATGCTGAAAAAGCAGCAGCACACATCGCTGCTGGCGCTAAGAAAGTTATTATTTCAGCGCCGGCAAAGGGAGAAGATATCACCATCGTTATGGGCGTGAATCACGATAAATATGACCCAAAAAGCCACCACATCATTTCAAATGCATCCTGTACCACGAATTGTCTTGCACCGTTTGCAAAAGTACTAGATGATAATTTTGGCATCGTCAAAGGAATGATGACAACAATCCATGCGTACACCAATGATCAAGTGATTCTTGATTTCCCTCACAAGGATTTACGCCGTGCTAGAGCTGCCGCTATCAATATGATTCCAACCACTACCGGCGCCGCCAAAGCTATTGGTTTGGTGCTACCACATCTCAAAGGAAAGCTCGATGGCTATGCAATGCGTGTGCCAGTTCCAACGGGATCAGCAACCGATCTCACCGTTCAACTCTCCCGAGAGGTGACCAAGGACGAAGTGAATGCTGCGATGAAGTTAGCGAGTGAAACCACGCTGAAGGGTATTTTGGAGTACACCGAAGATCCAATCGTTTCCACAGATATTGTTACTTCGCCCGCATCGAGCATCTTTGATGGTGGATTGACATACGCGATGGGCGACACCGTCAAAGTGGTTTCATGGTATGACAATGAATGGGGCTATTCGAACCGACTTGTTGATCTCGTTCAATATGTCAGCGAAACGTTGTGATTCGAACAGTTCACGACCTTGATGCCACTGGCAAGCGCGTCTTACTCCGCGTCGATTTCAATGTTCCACTCGATAAGGCAACTGGTGAAATCACTGACGATGGCCGTATCAGGGCTGCGCTTCCGACCATTCAGCATCTCTTGAAACAACGCGCTTCAGTCATCGCCGTGGCGCATTTGGGTAGACCAAAAGGTGCTTCTGATTCGGCTTTGTCACTTCAAGTAGTGGCAACTCGCTTGAGTGAACTACTTGGCCAGGATGTTCAATTCATTGAGTCAAGCATCCCTAGCGAACGTACCAATGCTGTTAAAGGTCTGCAATCGGGCAATATCGCCTTACTTGAGAATATTCGCTTTGATGCGCGAGAAACCTCAAAAGTGGAAAGCGAACGAAGAGAACTTGCACGTGAACTTGCAGAACTTGCTGATGTCTTTGTCAGTGATGGATTTGGGGTTGTCCATAGAGCCCAAGCATCTGTCACAG
>JBDLTY010000065.1:0-5309 GCA_039805585.1 Actinomycetota bacterium
ACCCCTCCAAGTCCGCCTGTAGCAAACACCTGAATGCCAGCACGAGTCGCGATATGAGCAGTTGCCGCGACTGTCGTGGCTGCACTCAACTTACTTTCGAGAACAAAACCAAGATCACGAGTGCTGGTTTTAACTACCTCATGTGACGTAGCGATAAACTCAAGTTGAACATCAGAAAGCCCAATGCAGATTTTACCTTCAATAACAGCGATAGTTGCTGGTATTGCGCCGTTTGATCGAACGACCTCTTCAAATTCTCGAGCTAGTCGAAAATTGTCGGGTCGGGGTAAGCCATGGGAGATAATTGTTGATTCAAGCGCGACAACGGGTTTGCCTTCATTAAGTGCTGCTTGTATTTCATCGCTTAGTAGAACTGAACTCATGGACTAACAGTAGTGTTCAACTACTCTTCGGGGTGTGTTCATCTGGGAAATTATGCCTGCGGCAATCTCAAGCCTTACTGGCGAGGGCGAACATGTTGGAACCTTCCCAACAGCAGATAACGTGATTGTGTTGCTGATTGATGGTATGGGTAGTAAGAATCTAGAGTTTTTTGGCAATCAACACCACATGATTGAGCGTCTTATTTCACATGTTGGTCAAACGACGTTACCAAGTACAACTCCCGTAGCGCTTGCCAGCTTAGGTACGAGTATGACTCCAGATCATCATGGATTTCTCGGTGCTACATTTCTAGTTGATGGCCAAGTACTTCAACCTTTGAAATGGACAAATGAACCTCATCCATTATCACTTGGACCTGAACCTACGGTGTTTGAAACATCAATTCGACAAGGGATTCAAGTTCGTCGTGTGGGACCAGATGCTTACAAAAATTCAGGGTTGACTAATGCAATACTCCGTGGGGGAGAGCACGTGAGTGCTGAAAGCCTAGAAGATTTAATGGAAATTCTTCCTCGCACACAAGGTCCATCATTGACTTATGGCTACTATCCGAAACTTGACAGGGTGGGCCATGTCTTTGGTTGCCAATCTGAAGAGTATCTAAGTGAATTACAACAGGTGTTGCAGGCGATTGAAGTTATCGAATCTAGACTCCCTCACAAAACCACGCTTATTGTGACGGCTGATCACGGTATGGTCGATTTGAAACATCGCGTATGGATTGAAGATGATCTGGATTTATCACGCGACATTGATTTCATCGCAGGTGAGCCACGATTCAGACATATCTATTCGGCACATCCCAGGAGCGTTCTGCAACGTTACGAAAAAGTGTCCGAGGATTTCTTAGTGCTGTCAAAAGAAGAATTTCTTGCCTACGCACAATTCAGCCCAGACTTTGCTGAGAGAGTTGGCGACATCGTAGTCATTGCTCAATCAAGTGAAGCAGGATTGTGTTCGCGGGAGGTGGACTTGAGAGTTTCTAGTCTTTTGGGACAGCATGGTGGCGCAACGGAGGCTGAGCGTTCTATTCCGATTGCGGTAATGGCAGGATAGGGTCGTGGCTGAATTAGTGTTCTTTTGCGGAACGATGGATAGCGGTAAATCAACCCTAGCTTTACAAACAGCACACAATCATCAGACTCGTGGCCGCAAGGGCTTAATTTTTACAAGTAACGATAGAGCTGGTGCTGGAACGATTTCATCGCGGCTGGGCTTGAAGTCTCCTGCGCAAGAAGTGAGCGCTGATCTTGATTTTCATAGTTTCATACTTGAACTTCTTGCAGATGGCATTCGAATTGATTTTGTAATATGTGATGAGGTTCAGTTCTATACAGAATCACAAGTTGAACAATTGGCAACCATTGTGGATGCACTAGACATCGATGTTTTCGCCTTTGGAATCTTGACAGATTTTCGTACCAAACTCTTCCCAGGCTCATCTCGTTTAGTCGAATTAGCAGATCGAGTGAATGTTTTGCAGGTGGAAGCACTCTGCTGGTGCGGTCGTAGGGCCACCCACAATGCGCGCATCATCAATGGAGTTATGGTCGTTGAAGGCGAGCAGGTAGTTGTGGGCGATACGAATGATGATGTCGTTGCCTATGAAGTCTTATGCCGCCGTCATCACATGCGACAAGTCAGTTCACGAAAGTCACGAGACTATTTCGCCGACGACGTTTCACTCTTTTCGAAAGATTAATCTTCACTTTTCTTTGGTGCGCCAAAGAGAATCTCATCCCAACTTGGAAGCCGAGGACGTTTTTCCTCTTCAACCTCTTCCTCTTCAGTCAGTTGATCAAAGAGTGAAACTGCAGGTTTGTCGATAACCCGTGCAGCAGGTTCAACTTTTGGAGTGACAACTTCAACTTCGGCACTCTCTTCGACTTTGGCTGGTGCATCCTCTTCAACACTGGTTTGCGCAGTTGGCTGAATTTCCTCGCTAGTAACACTTGGAACAACCGAGAGGTGTGGAGTGGTTGGTACATAGTTCGCATCACTTGTCGTACTTGAAGTACCCTTTGTAGGAGCCTCTCCGGTAAGCCAGCGCGCTTCTTCATCAGCTGGGACCAGCGCGCTGTTTCTCACGTCAAAAAGCCAATGAGCAACTCGGATTCCATCTTTGCTTGGATAGCGAACAGTGACTGTCCAGCGACCATCCTCACGACGGAAAGCATCCCATTCGATATCCATATCCTGCACGCCATGAGGAAGAAGGCGTGCGATAACAACTTCTCGTAAAGGTCCAGCACCACTTGCGCGGCGAATTATTGTGCGGCCTGCTTTGGTTGCAACGTGTGCACGCTCAAGCAAAATAGGTGGAGCAAACAGCATGATTCTTTCAAGGCTTGCACCAGTTTGTCCTGCCAATTGCTCCGGCGATGCTCCGTGGCGAATTCGGGATTGGATTTCTCGCGGTGACAGAAATTCGTATGTCGGAGTGATTGCTGGGGCTTTGGTTTCAGGTTTCTTGATAGGAACTTCGATCCACTCACCATTCGGCGTCTGCAAGATAATCACGTTGCCGTCGTCTGAAAACGCAACAAACTCTAATTCGTACATACCACTCCTTGAGGCAATCTTCTCACGATTTATCGACATTTTGTGGGAAGAAGGGTGCGAAATCCCAAGAAACTTACTGAGTAGATTGGCGCGGTGGAAAAAATTCTCAGTTTCGCACGGCAAACAGCGTACGAAGCGGGCGCAATCTTGATGGGTAGAAGGCCCGATCCTGCGAGGCTGCAACTGCTTGAAACTGGTACCAAGACCTCGCCGACCGATCTGGTTTCAGCGCTCGATAAAGAATCAGAAGAATTTATTGTTCGCCAAATTCAAATAAATTTTCCAGATGATGGAATTGTTGGCGAAGAGGGAACAGACAAAATCAGCACAAGTGGCCGGCGATGGATTATCGATCCATTGGATGGGACGATTAATTATCTGTATGGGGCAACACAATGGGCTGTCTCGATAGCGGTAGAAGACGTAGAAGGTTTGCTTGTCGGTGTTGTGTACTCGCCCTGTGGGCCTTTGGAATATTACGCGGTTCGTGGGCAAGGTGCATATCGTATTGATTGTTCAGGTGAGGTGCGCCTACCAATCCTTTCAGAGAAAGATTTGTCTGTCGCATTATTTGCAACAGGTTTTAGTTATGAATCATCTGAACGAAGTAAGCAAGCAGAAGTTTTGCAAACTGTTCTGCCACAAATTCAAGATATCCGACGTCATGGTGCTGCAGCTCTTGATCTTTGCATGGTTGCAGATGGATCAGTCGATGGGTATTTTGAGGTAGGAGCAAAGCCCTGGGATTACTCCGCCGGTGTCTTGATTGCACGAGAGTCTGGTGCTGTAGCCAGTGGTTTATTTGGAAGAGATGTCAGCCCACAGATGGTCGTGTGTGCTGCGCCGAAACTCCAACAAGCAATGATCACAATGCTTGAGTCAATTCCGTCTTTACAAGAAGATTAATCAATTCTGCGAAGCTTTGATTTATATGTCTTACTATTTTCGATGTACATTTCAACATTCCATTGAAACAAGCTCGGATCAACTGTTCCTTCTTTAATCTGTGCAGGAACACCAACTGCCAATGAACGCGGAGGAACGATTGTGTCATCTCGGAGGACGGCGCCAGCCGCAACAATTGATCCAGAATGAACATGGACCCTATGGAGAACGACCGAACCTGAACCAATCAGGACATCATCATCAACCATTGCGCCTTCGAGGTGAGCATTGTGCCCAACAACACAACGGTTTCCGATGATGGTGTTGAGCGTTGATGTGCAGTGAATAACTGTCCCATCCTGGATTGAGGTTTTCTCGCCAATTCGGATTTCCCCAGAATCTCCGCGCAGGACGGCTGTGGGCCAGATTGAGGAAAGTGCGCCTACCCAGACTCTGCCTATCAGCACCGCGTCAGGGTGGATATAGGCGTCAGGGTGGATGACAGGTTCGAATTCCCCGAAGGCATAAATCGGCACAGGGCTATCCAACCGTGTCGAGTGGGCATAAGTCACGCCCATGAGGCACAATTCGCCCGCTTTGACTAGAGGAGGAGTGATATGGCAACTGATTACGATGCCCCTCGTAAGGCCGACGAGGAATTAGCCGAGGACTCTATTGAGGAGTTGAAAGCCCGTCGTGCCGACAAAGTAAACGCTCAGGTAGATCTCGACGACGAAGATTTGGCAGAGACAATCGAATTGCCTGGTGCAGATCTCTCGGATGAAACTTTGACCGTGCAGGTGCTGCCTAAGCAAAAAGATGAGTTCACTTGCTCGAAATGCTTCCTTGTTCACCATCGATCTCAATTCGCAAAGGAAGTTCGCGGTGAACAGATTTGCAAAGAGTGTGCCTGAAGCGCCGCTGTTCTTTGAAGCTCGCAATGCGCCAATTTGGGCATTAATTACGGGGATTCTTTTCTCGTTTTCGCTCTCAATCGCGCTAGCACCACGAGTTGGCTGGCCCTTGGGCGTACTTCTACTGATTGTGATGACGCTCATCGCGGTACGTCTATGGCTATCGTTTCAATCGCACGTTTCTATTACTGAAAACTTTGTTCACGTTGGAAAAGCAAAACTAGAACGACATTTCATTGCAGATGCAACCTTGCTCAATCGTGAAGAATTTCTGCAACGAATTCGCATAGGAGCAAGCCCAACTGATTACTTTGCCTTGCGCCGGCTTGATTATGGTGGGATAGTGCTTGCAAATACTGATGTAAGTGACCCGTTCAAACATTGGGTGATTTCATTGAAACACGGGCAAGAGTTTCTCAACACATTGAATCGGAGTCAGTATGACAACACTTGATGTTCAATTCATTACCCTCTTTTCGGACGTGAAAGCCCCTGCCTATCAACAAGTTGGTGATGCTGGTGCTGACCTGCGAGCTCGGATTG
>JBDLTY010000066.1:0-2741 GCA_039805585.1 Actinomycetota bacterium
AATCAAAAGGCATTGCAAGGAACTAGAAGTATAAAAACCGTGAATTTTGGTCACGATTTGATAACGCACTAACGCTTCAGATGTCCAATGAAGGTTTTGGCCAACTGCGCCACATCGGCAGGGTCAGCAATCCGGTGATCTGCGGTGATACTGAAGCGAATGACTGATTTCCTTGAACACAATGTCAAAGCGCTCGACTGAGGTGAGACCAGAATTGAATTCGCCGCAACTATGTCAAAGTCTGATAGATCTGAGATAGCGGTGGTAGATGGTCGAAGATGATCAAGACTGATTTTCGCTTTCTTCGCACTCTCAAGTACTGATAGCAGTTCATCGCGATTCGCACTGCCACTGATGGCTGGTGTAACCACACCTTTATCCGACATAACGCTCACTGCAATTACAACATCTTCAAACATGTGACTAGATGCATCTTCCCATTTCACATGGAGGTGAGGATGTGTTTTCATCGTTGCAGTCCATGCTTCTGCAATCATTACAAGTCGGTCAACTTCATCTTCAGCAAGTGCAAGAGATGTCGTTTCAAACGTCAAACTAAATGCCGGAATGGCCGCTGATGATTGTAAAGCTCGGGCAATTGCGAGTCGAGTTTTCAATCGTGCTGCAAAGTCAACCGTGGCTACGGACTCAGAGACATCACTTTCCAAAACATCAAGGTGAGTGATTACGCCACTTGGACGTGAGGGTGAAACAGCGTTCAGGTCAACATCATTTTCGCGAGCAACTGCTCGCGCTTTCGGTGTTGCTTGGATTGAAGCAGATTCCCTTGATGTAGTGCGTGGGGTATCTGGGACTTGCACTTGGATTTCGGCTACTTCACGTGTCGGTTCTTCAACAGGTGTGTCAAAGATGCCTGCAAGCAAATCGTCTTCTTCGGATTCCACCATGAGTAGCGGAGTTCCAACTTCAATAACATCGCCAGGATTTCCAAGTAACGAAACAACCGTGCCACTTGCAGTGGCCTCGACTTCCATATCGACTTTGTCAGTAGCGACTTCGCACACCACATCGCCTGCATGAATTACTTGTCCAACAGTGACGTGCCACGTCAACAATTCACCTTCAGTCATAGTCATTGACATTTTTGGCATCACGATTGCAACTTGTGGCATTAGGGCTCCCGCAATAATTCTTTCACAGCAGTGACGATGTTTGGAACCTGTGGAACCACTGCTTGTTCAAGTTGTGGAGCATAAGGAATTGGTACATCCCAACCAGCAAGACGCTTGATTGGTGCTTCCAAACTGTAAAGGCTGTCACCTTCTGAAAGGCGCGCCGAAATTTCTGCCATAAAACCAACATGTTTAGGTGCTTCCTGAACTAAAAGCACACGACCAGTTGCTTTCACTGCATCTTCGATGGGTTTCATGTCAAGTGGGGAGAGTGTTCTGACATCAATCACCGTGACATCGATTCCCTCAGATTTCAGTAGGTCGGCAGCTTCAAGTGAGCGCGACACCATGACGCCGGTTGCCACGATGACTGCATGCGTTCCCGTACGCAACACATTGCACTTTCCAATCGGCGTTCGAGTTGCCTCTGGGGTGACGTGACCTGAAGTTTTGTACAGAAGTTTGTGTTCAAGCACGATTACTGGATTTGGATCATCGATTGCAGAAAGCAACAATCCTTTTGCATCTTGAGCAGTTGCTGGCATTACGACTTTCAAACCTGGAACGTGAGCAAACCAAACTTCAAGGCTTTGTGAGTGCTGCGCTGCCGCTCCTGTTCCAGAGCCAAGTGGAGCACGCAAAACCATTGGCACACTTAATTCACCACCAAGCATGAAATGAATCTTGGCCGCTTGGTTAACGATTTGATCCATTGCTTGCGCCGTGAAGTCTGAAAATTGAATTTCAACAATCGGTTTCATTCCAACGAGGGCTGCACCAACTGCTGCACCAACAATTCCCATTTCTGAAATAGGAGTATCACGTATTCGCTCGGGACCAAAGCGGTGATACAAGTCGCCTGATACACCAAATGCTCCACCATAAATACCTATGTCTTCACCTAACATGAACACTCGTTCATCTTCTTCCATGGCCTGACCGATTGCTTCGCGGATAGCTTCGGAGTAGGTGATGATTCTCTCTGTCATGATTGCACCGCACGAAATACTGAAGAGAGTAATTCTGCAGGGTCAGAATCTGGTGCTGCAGTTGCTTCGCTAATCGCAGTTCGGATCTTTTCCCGGATTGCAGCTGCGATTTCAGTGACCTGCTCCTTTGAGAGCACACCTTTATCAATCACTCGTTCTTCGAATGCTTCGATTGGATCTCTTTCTTTCCAATCTTCGATTTCTTCGCGTGTGCGGTATAAATTCTTATCGCTCTTTGAGTGCCCTTTCCAGCGATAGGTAATGTTCTCAATCAGTGTTGGTCCATCACCGCGACGGGCACGATCGACTGCTTCCTTTGCTACTTTGAATACTTCATCCACATCGTTACCTTCAACTGTGTAGCCTGGAATTGCGTACGAGGATGCACGATCTGAGATACGAGAGACTTTCATACTCTTTTCTGTTGAGAACGACATTCCATATTTGTTATTTTCACAAACAAACACAACTGGCAAATCCCAAATTGAGGCGAGGTTGAGTGCTTCATGGAATGCACCCTCATTTGTTGCGCCATCGCCAAAGAAACACATCACAACACGATCAGTGCCTTGCATTTTTTGAGCGAGGGCTGCACCTGCAGCAATTGGAATTCCGCCTG
>JBDLTY010000067.1:0-13155 GCA_039805585.1 Actinomycetota bacterium
TTCAACGATTGTTGGTAGCGAGATGGCAGGATTTTGGCGATTGCACGAAGCGTAAAAACAATCGTTGTGTCCTTGACGTTCAGATCCTTTTGAATTCGTTCAACTTGAAGAGGCTTTGCGTGGGAGAGAAACTCACTACTTATCAGCACGGTCTCTTTTGTTGACTTCACCTCTTCAACGAGGGAGTTCCAGGCAGTGATAGGTGTTTTTGTTCCGCCACGGCCTTCCCAGCCGAAAACTCGTTCAGTGAGTGCCCAGGCGGCATCATGTTGAGCGCTTCCGTGACGCTTTGGGTAGTGGATTCCTTGTTCAAGTAGAGCGCTTCGGGCAGCGGCAAGACTTGCTTGTAGTGAAGTTGTGCCAGTTTTAGGAAAGCCTGCGTGAATGATGAGTTTATCTGTCATTTGACTCTTCTTAAAAGTGCATAGATTTTCAAAAAGATGCGAACCAGCGGATTGCCACTTCGTTTAAGTCGTCGCACGAATTCACGCCGAATCTCAATCGAAGGAATTTCAGAAAGAATTTCGGATTGTGAATGCATCAATATGAGTCGAGCAGTCTCTTTGAAATTCATCCCTTGCGTAGGTTCATTTTCACCCTCTGGAACACTCGCGGTTGCAATGGCATCAAGATTTCCAAACACATTGACATTGAGGTCTTTTATTTGAGAAATGAATTTAGTTCCAAACGCTTGAGATTTCTCAATTGCCCACTTAGGTGTAAGGAGTTTTTCGTCATCCGGGTTGGCAGGAGTGTGCGAGAGATTTCGGAAGATCCCATTTCGAATCATTGTGGTGTATTCATCCCAGCCAAGATCTCGGTCATATTGCTTATTGATTTCAAGCAGCAGTTGAATCTCTGGCCAAGTGAGTGATCGATTCAATCCAGTTTCAGGTACCTGTTGGAGCACCTGTTTTGGTAATTGCAATATCTCATCATTGAACACTTCGAAAAGAAATTCGGGCTCAGTCTCATCACCCACGATGACCGAGACGTTACTTGAACCAAATACATTCACCCATCGTTCAATGACGTTCGGATGATGATGTCGCCTCCAGAAGGTTTGATGTTGTACTGCTTCAGTTTTGTCATTCAGAACTCGATCTAGCCAATCAATGTAGCCAAGTCGCATCCCATACTTGAGCGACTGCTGGTATTGACTTGCAAGCATCTTCACAAGCGGACGGATGGTGAACACGATACTCACAGCATCCGCCTTGATATCGCGTTTCATAGATTCAATGTGTTCGGGCAGAAGTTCTGCAAGGAACTCAGAGGACATCAATGCGGTGCTTGAGAAGTTGTTCAGCTCACTTACTGTTTTTTCCCACACTGAACGTGGTGTTGTTTGTCCACCCTGATTTTCCCAACCCCAGTGCCTACCGGAGAGCGCCCAAGCGGCACGATGTTGACCCGTTGCGCCGAGTTTTGGATACAACACACCTTGTTCGAGAAGTTCCTCACGATAGTGAGTAAAACTCGTCTGCAAAGCGGTGGTTCCGGTTTTGAAGAAACCCGCATGAATCACAAGTCGCTGTGCCATGACCTACCTCGTATGCGTATCGGGGAAGTGTACAAGGGGAAATACCGCATCGTTGGGTATCATTCAGACGCTCCACGAGCAATTATCAGAGGAGATCTCGTGTCTCAGCACTTTACGGCCATTGTCCTCAATGGTGGCTTTGGTCAGCGAACCAAAGCGAATCAACCAAAACAGTTCATCAAATTGAACGGTCTGCCAATTCTGGCCTACTGCTTGCTTGCCTTGCAAAAAGTAGCAAATGTGGAACAGATTCTTTTGAACTATCCCGCTGGCAGCAAGGATCAAGTTGAGGAAATTGTTCGGGACTTTGCGATCACTAAGCCTGTGAAATATGTTGAGGCCGGCACTACCCGACATGATTCAGTTTCAAAGATGTTGGCTGAAGTCAAGACTGACTGGGTGTTCATTGTTGAGGCAGCACGACCGTTTGTATCGTCGAAAGATTTTGAAGATTTGGCTGAATGTGAATTCAAGAATGTGAGTCTCACACTTCCGATTCCTTTCACAGTGGCTCCAGTTGACCCAGCAACCTCCGAAATCGTTGGAAGTTTAGAGCGCGATAAATTACGCAATATCCAACTCCCACAAAAGTTTTGGACAGAAGATTTGAAGAAAGCCCATGAATATGCGCTTTCTCACAACATTGTTGCAACTGAAGATGCAACGCTTGTTGCCCAGGCAGGTCTGCCCGTCCATTTCATCAATGGCCCTGAATCCAACTTCAAAATCACAACGCCATTTGATTTAGCGCTTGCCAACTACATGATGCGTGGAGAAACTGAGTACGATGACTAAAACACTCCTCATTACAGGTGCATCAAAAGGTATTGGTCTTGCAACCGTCAAGGAATTTCTGAACAAAGATGCCTCAATCTCATCGATCATCATGGTGGCCAGGTCCTCCAAAGCATTCGATGAAAACTTTGAGGCTCTGAAAAAAGACAACTCTAGGAATGTGAAGCTCTTCAAATACGAACATGACTTAGCGGTGGAAAGTGATGTCGAAGACCTACTTGAGAATCTTAAACAGCATGAACAGGTTCACATCATTATCAACAATGCTGGATTTACTAAACCTGACTCAATTCAAGAAATCAAGATGGCAGATTTTCATACCACAATTGCTGTGAATCTCTATGCACCCTTCCGGATTGTTCAGGGATTACTCATGCAGCAGAAATTCCCCGAAACGATTATCAATATTGCTTCGACTGCAGGTATGAATGGACGATCTGGATGGTTGACCTATTCGGCATCGAAGGCAGCGATGATCAATATGAGTCAGGTGATGAAAGAGGAGTTGGCTTACTTTGGTACCCAGGTGGTGTGTCTTTCACCAGGGCGCTGCGCCACTGATCTAAGAAAAACACTTGCACCTGATGAAGATCCAACCACAATTATGCAACCTGAAGATGTGGCTGAAATCATTCGGCTCACCTCAACAAAATCGGGTCTTGCCCTCGACACTACGAACATTGTTGTTCGTAGGTAGGAACACGCTTAATGCCACTACTTGATGTGTTCAAGAGAGTCTTAGCAAGATTAGATAGCCGAGTTATGGGAATTGGCATCCGTGGCGTTTTATTTCTACTCACACTCGTCGTGACATTCTTCATGTGGTTACGTTTTCCTAGTCTCATCCTGCCCTTACTGGCAATACAAGTCTTAGGAATCGCGTATTTTCAATTCAGTTACGCCAAGCGGGTCTATGGGCTCAATCGAAAGTTTGTGTATCAACTACCGGGAGCAAATGTCGCAACCACAGAAAAACGAACCACAGTTGCGTTTGTTATAACGGCACTTCTGATGCTGTCAATGTACACAATCCCGGCGGTTGAGATTATGAGAATTGATTTCGGTACTTGGAATATAGCGCTTGTTACTCTGTCGTTGTTCCCGTTTTTCCTTGTAAAGCGAATCGTTGTGTGGCTCGAAAACGTACGTGCGAACTATGTAGCCGAAGTACTCAGCGCAGTGAATGCGTATGAGCCGAAATTTATCCTTCACTTTGATGCTCCGCCTGCTTCTGCATATCAAGTGAAAATGTGGCTTCCATATTTGGAACGCGTCGGAGAGAACTTCATCATTATGATGCGTCAAAAGACTCCTGACTTTAATGAAGTCAAGAAAGCAACAAAACGACCCATGTTGCTGATTCCAGGGCTCACGCTGCTTGATACCACCATGGAAACATTGCAAGGTATAAAAGCAGTTCTATATGTGAACAATGGTCAAAAGAACAGCCAGCTTGTGAGATTTGGACAACTTACTCATATCCAACTTTTGCATGGCGAGAGTGACAAGTCAGCGAGTTTTAGCAAGGTCACTCGAATGTTTGATCGCATCTTTGTCGCAGGCCAAGCTGGAATTGAGCGCTATGCACTCAACGGTGTGGTGATTGCACCAGAGCAATTTGACATTGTTGGTCGACCACAACTTGAGGGTGTTAAGACAGCAAGTGTTAGTATCAAAGAAATCGAACGACCAACAGTTCTATATGCGCCAACCTGGGAAGGTATGTATACAGATTCAAATTACTCATCCCTTCCAGTCGGCGCAGAAATAGTCGAGCAACTGATACGAAAAAATGTCAGAGTGATTTTCCGTCCGCACCCATATTCCTACAAATCAGAACTTGAAACTTCCCATATCCGTAACGTTCACGATGTTCTTCAGCGGGCAAACTCGAATATCTTGGTCAATCTCGAGCCGCATGTCTTTGGGGAGTTCGCCGAAACCAAGCGCTCACTTTTTGAATGTTTCAATGAATCTGACATGTTGATCTCGGATGTTTCAAGTGTGACGGCCGATTATTTGATGAGCCAAAAACCTATGGCCATCTATAACTACCTTGGTAACGAAGACGAATTTCTCACAAATTTCCCAATAGCGAAATTCGCGTACGTCATCGACAAGGACGTATCAAATCTCTCTGCCACACTTGAAGATATCTTGACAGAAGACTCCAAAAAGCAGACGAGAATCAAAGGCAAAGCCCATGTTCTCGGTGATTTCCCTGCAGAGGAAGCATCAAATCGGTTTGTGGATGCAATCAGGAAGTGTTTGTAGCTGTTTCACAAAGAGAATTCAGAGGACATTTTTCACACTCGGGATGCCTTGGGTGACAGTAGTCTCTTCCTACTCGCCAAAATAAAGAGTCAAATATTCCTGGATAGTTGGGATTCATTTCGCGCGCTTTAAAGATAGCCATGTCATTTGAATCAGATCGGGAAATGAGCCCAAGTCGCTGCATCACTCGTCGCACATGAACATCTGGTGCAATATCCAGAGCAGCATAATCGCTGAATTGAACGTTGAACTCTCGAACAAGAATATCTAGTGTCATCGCAGCTATCTTTGGTCCAATACCTTGAAAATCTCTGAGTCGAATCATGACTGTGTAACTAGATGGTTGATTAGCCCAGATATTGTCTGCTCGCGATTTGTAGGTCGTCTTAATTTTCGATAAAGCCAGGGGATAGTTTCGGGCAAGTTGTTTGTGATAACGATGACCTGTTCCCTTGAGAATTTTTCGCCATTCAGATTCCTCTAACTTTTCCAATTTTGAAAACGATGAAGTGCCAAATGCCTCTTTGATATGACTAGGAATTGACCAAGCCGTTTCGGCTTTGACTTGTCGCATCGCCATACAGGCAAGCAGAAAGAGATGAGGATTATTTTCTAGGTCTGATGCAAGTTTCCATTCTTTGGATTGAACAAAGGTTGATTCAGACTTTATGCGGGCCTGATGCGCTAATTTCACAAGATTCTTCACTTGAGTTTTTTCGTCTATTGGCATGGCTCGCCCCCTTGTCTGAAGTGTAGAAGTAGGTGTATCGATGACCGTGTTTCAGGCGCTTTGCTCCCCGAATTTCCTCTTGAGCCCCTGGCGTGGCAGACTTCGCACCTTGTTTGGTTCCCGAGCAATCGACCCAAACGCCCGAAGTGAGGAGTGCCCGTGAAGGCCGAGATTCATCCAGAGTACGTGGAGACCACTGTTACCTGCAGTTGCGGTAATACGTTCAAGACCCGAAGCACCGTTAAGAATGGCGTCATGAACGCTGACGTGTGCTCAAACTGTCATCCTTTTTATACCGGCAAGCAAAAGATCATCGATTCAGGTGGTCGTGTTGCGAAGTTTGAAAAGCGATTCGGTAAAGGTAAGTAGCGACTTTCAACGAGCGTAGTGTTGTGGTTCTCCACAACGTGCGCTCGTTTTTATTTGAGGAGTACTGGTGTTTGAAACAGTAAAAGTACTTGAGGCTGAGTATCTTCAAACTGAAACCCAGTTAGCAGACCCATCAATTCATGCTGACCAAGCGGCTGCGCGAAAACTTGGAAAGCGTCATGCTGAACTCAAACCAATTATTGAAACCTATCGCAAGTGGATTGCTGTCAATGAAGACATCGAAGCGGCAAAGGAATTAATCAGTGAAGATGCAAGCTTCGCTGCTGAAGTCGAACGACTACAAACTGAAGAAGCAGAGCTGACAGCAAAGCTCAATGACTTGTTGCTTCCGCGCGATCCGCTTGATGGCTCAGATGTTATCTTGGAAATCAAAGCAGGTGCTGGTGGTGATGAATCGGCGCTCTTTGCTGGCGACTTGATGCGAATGTATTTGCGCTGGGCGGAAAAGAAGGGTTGGAAAACTGAAATTCTTGAAGCCGAAGAATCCGATCTTGGCGGCTATAAAGATATTTCTATTTCGGTGAAATCAAAAGGAATCCCCGAGCCTGGGCAATCACCGTATGACATGCTGAAGTTTGAAGGTGGCGTTCATCGAGTGCAGCGAGTGCCTGTGACAGAAAGTCAAGGACGGATTCACACCTCTGCTGCCGGTGTGTTGGTACTACCTGAAACTGAAGATATTGAAATTGAAATCCGTGACCAAGATTTACGAATCGATGTGTATCGATCATCTGGTCCAGGTGGACAATCTGTGAACACCACAGATTCAGCTGTTCGAATCACCCACTTACCAACCGGAGTCGTGGTTGCCTGTCAGAATGAGAAATCACAGCTTCAAAATAAGGAATCAGCGATGCGTATCTTGCGGGCCCGTCTCATCGCTCACGCCCAAGAGGAGCGAGATAAGGAAGCAGCAGCATCCAGAAAGTCTCAGGTGAGAACCGTGGATCGATCAGAGCGCATTCGAACTTATAACTTCCCGGAGAATCGCATCAGCGATCATCGCGTGAATTACAAAGCAAATAACCTCGACCAAGTACTCAATGGTGAACTTGATGCAATCGTGGAAGCACTGACTACGGCTGACAAGATTGCGCGCCTCAGTGAAGTGCAGGGCTAATGAACAAGCGTGAGGACTTGATTTCAAGTGCTACTGCACGCTTTGAAAATGTTGGAATTGAGACCCCACGTGTTGACGCTGAAATCCTCCTTGCACATGTGCTTGGTGTCAGTCGCGGAGACATTCATAAGTTCAGTGATATCGAGAAACCTGAATCTGATGAATTTGAAAAACTCGTGAGTTTCAGAGAACAGAGAATCCCTGTCCAGCATCTGACAGGAAAGGGATATTTTCGCTATCTTGAAGTGAGGGTTGGGCCGGGAGTGCTTATTCCGCGACCTGAAACAGAACTCATCGTTGATGCAGTCAAGAGATTTCGATCAAATGAAGAGCCACTTTTGATTGTGGATCTTGGAAGTGGTGCAGCTGCGCTGACGATTTCACTTGCACTTGAGTGTGCTCCAGCGGATGTTGTTGGAGTTGAACTCTACGACGACGCTTTTCGTTGGGGTGAAGTAAATGTTGAAAAGTATCAAACTGACATTTTTACTACAGGCTCAAGTGTGCACCTGATTCAGGCAGACTTTCATAGTGTGGCGGAAACTGACCTTCAGGATGTTGTAGGGCGAGTAGATGTTGTCGTGAGTAATCCGCCATATATTCCAATCGGTGGAATACCGCGCGATGCTGAAGTGCATCTCTACGAACCTTCGACAGCTCTCTATGGCGGTCCTCAAGGGCTTGAACTTGTTGAACAAGTGATTGAAACGGCAAAGAAATTATTACGGCCAGGTGGATTTCTTGTCATTGAGCATTCTGACTTTCAAGGTGAAGGCGCTGAACTTTCGGTGCCAGATGCTGTGAGAAAAGCAGGAGGGTTTCTGGAGGTCAAGGACAACCTTGATCTCAATGATCGTCCCCGCTACACAACCGCGGTGAGAAGCCAATGAAAATCACAACGGTTGCTGAAATTGCAGACCTCGAAAAAGTCATCGCTGCAACTGTGCTTTCACTTCGATCAGGTGACATCGTTGGTGTGAATGCTGATTCCTCGTACGCGCTGCTTGCAGATGCCTTTAGTCCAAGTGCTGTGATGCGAATTCAACAACTAAAGAAAGCGTCAACATTTATTTCACCAATTCTGATTGGTCGCGCTGGAACACTTCAAGGCCTTGCCGTTGTGAGTCCTGATGTTCAAAAAGTGATTGATGCGTTTTGGCCAGGAAACCTCACCCTTGTACTTGAACCAATGCCATCACTTGCCTGGCGAGCATCGAAAGATGCAATCAGCGTGAGAATGCCGCAGGATGCATTTTTGTTGAAGTTACTTGAGCAACTTGGACCTGCCTACGTGGTTGCTGCAAATATGAAAGGCGGGAAAATCCCCACAACTGCCGGGCAAGCTGCTGGCAATTGGGGGAGTGAAGTCAAAGAGTGGTTTGACACTGGCGTTATTGAACATCCGCAACAAAGCACGATTTTGGATATGCGAGAAGGAAAAGCGAATATTGCACGGCTTGGAACGCTTACTCTTTCTGAGATTCGAAGCGTTCTTCCGAGTGTGACGATGTTGGCATAGGTGCTCTGGAATTAGGATTTCACACTAGTTGGAAGGAGATCGGATGAATACTCCATTTTGGGGGCCAGATTTTGACGCGTTAGTTCAACTTGATCCTGACATTGCGAACATCTTGCTGCTCGAACTTGATCGCCAACGACAAGGTCTTCAACTCATTGCATCAGAGAATTTCACAAGTCCAGCAGTACTTGCAGCACTCGGTAGCACACTGACAAATAAATATGCTGAAGGCTATCCGTTCAAACGATATTACGGCGGATGCGAAGTAGTTGACCAAGCTGAAGCGCTCGGTATTGAACGAGCAAAGTCACTCTTTGGTGCTGAACATGCAAACCTTCAACCGCACTCAGGTGCAAGTGCGAATATGGCAGTCTTTGGCGCACTTCTCCAACCCGGCGACACAATTCTTGGAATGGCGCTACCGCATGGTGGGCATTTGACTCACGGCACAAAAGTTTCGTTTTCCGGTAAGTGGTTTAATGCAGTTTCATACGGAGTGAATCCTGACACTGAGAACATTGACTATGACCAAGTTCGAGATCTTGCCCGCGCCAATTCGCCTAAACTCATCATCGCAGGTGGTTCAGCTATTCCACGTCTGATTGACTTCAAGATTTTTCGAGAAATTGCTGACGAGGTTGGAGCAAAGTTGCTTGTGGATGCAGCCCACTTCATTGGTTTAGTTGCAGGTAAAGCAATCCCGAGCCCTGTCCCATATGCAGATGTCGTGACCTTCACAACCCATAAAGTGTTGCGTGGACCTCGTGGTGGCATGATTTTGTGTAAAAGTGATTTAGCAAGCGCAATTGATAAAGCAGTCTTTCCGATGATGCAAGGCGGACCGTTGATGCATGTCATTGCCGCTAAGGCAGTGAACTTGAAAGAATGCACAACAGTTGAATACCAGAACTACGCTCAACAGGTTATTAAGAATGCCCAGGCCCTCACAGAGGGACTTGTGAACGAGGGGCTACGAGCAATTTCAGGTGGAACCGATACTCACCTTGCGCTGCTTGATCTTCAAGGAATTTCAGTCACAGGTGCCGAAGCTGAAAAACGAGCCGATAGCGCGAAGATTGTGCTGAATAAAAATGCTATTCCGTTTGACCCTGCGCCTCCCTCGATTGCATCGGGAATTCGAGTTGGCACGCCATCGGTGACAACACAAGGTATGAAAGAAACTGAAATGAAACTCATCGCATCACTGATTAAGCGTGCGATTACTTCAACAAGTGATGCTGAAACACAAGCGGTTGCCGCTGAAGTGCAATCACTTGTAACAAAGTTTCCTGCATACCCAGAAGCTCACTAATGCGCGAGTATTTGCTCTGCTTATGTATTGCAGCGGCCACAACCTATCTCCTCACCCCAGTGGTTCGTAATCTCGCAATCAAAGCAGGTGCAATGGCTGAGATTCGAAGCCGCGATGTTCACAAGGAAATCACTCCGCGCTGGGGTGGATTAGCAATGTTTGGTGGACTGATTTCGGTGTACCTTCTCGCAGCGCAGTTGCCACGTATGGCACCAGTTTTTGAAGATACGAGAGCATTTCAGGCAGTTCTCATTTCAGCCGGCATCATTGTTCTACTTGGAGCACTCGATGATGTGTTCAATCTTGATGCCCTCACAAAACTTGCAGGCCAAGCACTTGCCGCTGGTCTTTTGGCGTATCAGGGTGTTGGCTTTGTGTGGCTACCGTTAGGAAATGCCACGTTGCTCGATCCCTATACCTCTCTTGCTCTTACAGTCGTGGTGGTTGTTGTGATTGTTAACGCGGTGAACTTCATTGATGGACTTGATGGGCTTGCGGCTGGCGTTATCGGAATCGCGGCCCTCGCATCGTTTGTGTATTCGTACTGGCTTTCTGGAAACTTTGGCCTTGAACGTGCAACGCTTTCGACACTTATCGGTGCCACTATTGCTGGAGTAACAATTGGATTCTTGCCGCATAACTTCAATCCAGCCAAGATTTTCATGGGCGACACAGGATCGATGTTGCTCGGACTTCTTCTTGCCACCTCAATGATTTCACTCACTGGCCAAGTTGATCCAAATGCACTGGAGGGCACTTCATTCGCACCGACGCTCTTGCCACTACTTCTACCGATTGCAGTAGTCGCTCTACCGTTCTTGGATTTGATGCTTGCAATTATTCGTAGAGTCAGGCGAGGGCAAAGTCCTTTTGCTCCTGATAAAGAACATTTGCATCACCGTCTATTGCGACGAGGCCACTCAATGAGGCGCTCGGTGTTGTTGATGTATGCGTGGGCAGCTTTAGTCTCTTTCTCTGCCGTGTCACTGACGTTTATCCCACTCGCGCCAGCACTGGCCATCTTCATGGTTGGCTTCATTATTTTGACCAATCGAATGCGCCTTCCAAATCCAAAACCTGAAGAGGCATCACGATGAGTTCAGCATTAGTTGTGCCAATGCGCCGAATTGTTCGAGCAACCCTTGCCCTACTTGTCCTTGCAGTTCTTCTAGGTATTGTCACAATGCTCTTTAACCAGCCCGTTGGAATTGGCATCTTGATTGGTTCAGCAGTGTCATTGCTCTTTTTCTTAGTTTCCGCTCTCGTTGCACTTCGCACAGCTTCATCAAGTCCAGAAAAACTCGCCATTTGGGTACTTTCAAGTTGGCTTTTGAAAATCGTCGTGCTGATTGCCATCCTTGCTTGGCTTCAAAACCAAGAGTTCTATAACCGTTTGTCCCTATTTTTATCTCTTGTCCTGACCACAATCATCACACTTATTGCCGATGCCCTAATCACGATTAAAACTCGCGTCCCCTATGTTGAGTAAGACCAAAATAATTTCTAAATCACCTCTCGATTCTGTCAGCCGATAGCGATAAATTTCTCTCACTATTTGAACGTGGGGGAACTATGGATTTCGAAGAACTTTCAAATCTTTCAGAACGGGAACTCTGGACCTTATTTGAATCAACTGAAGATGTTGAACAAGGGGAAGTGGGATTGGTTCTTGCAAGTAAACTGAACGATACCCATGAATACGCCGAAGCAATTGCTGTGGCAGAAATTGTCGTAAAACTAGGTGAGCGACTTGCGAGCAATTGGTTTATTGCTGAGGGTTATTTCTGGATTGGAATTTCTAATTATCGACTACAGCGTTACGACGAGTCCTACGAGGCTTACATTGCGTGTGTTGATTACTACTTTCAAGACGGACTTGAGAGAAAAGCCGCGCACACTATGGCCAATGCGATTGATGGCCTACTGCAAATGCATAAATACGAAGATTCGTATCGACTATCAATGGAAGGTTTAGTCATTGCGCGTCAAATTGAGGCGCCAGTCCAAATCGGTCGCCTCGGTTGGCAATATATGAGAGCCTGCAAAGCGCTTGGCCATCGACAGGAAATTATCGATATTGCTCCCGAAGTTATTGATGCTTGGAATGAAGTAGATGACCCAAGTGAAGTGCTGAGAGTGCGTGAGATGTACGCAAACACTTTACAGGAATTGGATCGCATTGATGAATCGCTAGCGATTTGGAAGGAAATCCAGAAAGTTTCAAGAGTTCTAGAGTTTCATGGATATGAAATCAATGCGATGATTGAGCAAGTTCAAATCTATCTCAACCAAGATGAAAGAACAAAAGCGCTGCGGACTGCTGAGACTGCACTTGAGTTAAGCCTCAACAGAAAAATGTTGTGGTACGCATCGAAGTTGCATTGGATACTTGGAGATAGTGATTTAAAGGACCAAGAAGAGTCTCTCTATCATTTGCGTGAAGGTATAGCTCTTATTCGCACCACCAGCAGTGCAGAGAGTTGGCTTTATGCTGAGTTGCTAATCTCGAAAATTGTAATAACTCAGTATTACAGCGAATATGCATCTGAGTTCTATGACGACTGCGATGCACTGATTGCCTGGAGCAATAAATCTGAAGATCGTTTCAGAAACAGACTCTTTGCTGAGGTGAAATTACTCGAGCACTTTGTCCATTTTGGTGAATATGAAACCGCAGAATCAGTTTTCGAAATAATTGGCACTATCCTCGAAAAACACGATGCTGAATCAATAGCGCTTTGGATGCAAATCTCGATAGCGCATGCAGAACTTCGATTACTGCTCAATAACAAAGAGTTTGAACAAGTGATTTCAAAAGGACTCGAGTGCCTTTCGAACTTCAGTGAGAGCAAAAACTCAAATCTGCACGTGATGATGGCCTACGAAGCCGTTGGCGATGCTATGAATGCTGTGAATGATTCACGGGCGGTGGAAATGTGGAACAACGCGCTGATTCTTTATGGCCACAAAGGCTTCGAATACCTAGCCAAGTCAGTCGCCAAGAAACTTCTTGATCAGGTGACTGTTCCGGGGCAGCTTTTCTGAGGTAAACCCTGCCAAACTGCAGAAAATCTAGGTCTGGGTATGCTTTGCCCGGATGAGCAAGCAAGCCAACTCACCTGAGAACTTCCCTCCAGATAAGGCACCAAAATCTGGCCCTTCAGGTGAAAGTCAAGTGTGGTCAATGATCGGCACACTTGTTTCCGGCCCCGCAGTTTGGGGTGGAATTGGTTATCTCGCAGATCAGTGGTTAGGTTTCGAAAGAACACTTACCGCAATCGGCGTGATAGTTGGATTTCTGACATCGCTCTACATTGTCTACATACGGTATGGCAGGGGTTAGTAATGCACAACGCTGCATTCTTTGTTCCGCTAAGTGGCGGTGAGCCAGGGGAGTTCACTGCACCTTCGGTTGGGGAGTTTTTCCCAGGAGCATTGTTGTTCGCAGGCACCCCTTTTGAAATGTCGCGAA
>JBDLTY010000068.1:0-9950 GCA_039805585.1 Actinomycetota bacterium
GTAGGAGTCTGGGCCGTGTCTCAGTCCCAGTGTGGCCGGTCGCCCTCTCAGGCCGGCTACCCGTCGTCGCCTTGGTGAGCCGTTACCTCACCAACAAGCTGATAGGCCGCGGGCCCATCCCAAACCGAAAAACTTTCCAACTAGTACAGATGTCTGTCTAGTTCGTATCCGGTATTAGCACCTCTTTCGAGGAGTTATCCCAGAGTCTGGGGCAGGTTGCCCACGTGTTACTCACCCGTTCGCCACTGATCCATAGAGC
The DNA here is from genome assembly GCA_039805585.1 of Actinomycetota bacterium. GTDB lineage: Bacteria > Actinomycetota > Actinomycetes > S36-B12 > UBA5976 > JAFMIT01. Next base: position 260 of record JBDLTY010000068.1, read on the forward strand.
AAGCTCTACTTCACCGTTCGACTTGCATGTGTTAAGCACGCCGCCAGCGTTCGTCCTGAGCCAGGATCAAACTCTCCGTAAATGCTTTTTACAAAGCGATCACAGGAGTGATCATCTGGCATTCGACAAACAAGCTGTTGTGCTTGTTATATCTTTTGCCTCAAAGAAATCCGCGATCATAAAAATGATCGACGGGATAAATTCGTCGACTATTTGGCACACTGTTGAGTTCTCAAGTTACGGGCGCACAAATCATCCACTTTCTTTTCGAAAAGGATAACTTTTGCGACTCGGTGAAAGTTACAGGAATTTGAACTTCCGCTCAAATCCGCACTTTTTCACATTCACTCCAAGGAGTGCTTGTCTCGGCCTAAACGTCCAGAGGCAAGGGGGTGAAGGATACTCATTGTCGGTGACTAGTCAAATCGGGCCTAAACCAGCCGAATTCCGGCGATGGTCTTCTTTCCCCTACGCAGTACCAGGACTTGATTTTGGACCAAATTTGAGCGTGAAATTGGCATTTCTGGGTCCAGAATCCGACTGTTATTCAAATATGCGCCACCCTCGGCAATAGTGCGACGAGCGTCACCTTTGCTTTTTGAAACTCCAGCCAATACCAGTGCATCCACCACCGTAGAACATGAATCAAATTCGGAAGCATTCAGCTCAATACAGCCAGCTTCTTGTAAGGCTGCAATTAGTGTTTCAACGTCAACGCTTTCAAGATCACGGTTACCAAAGAGTGATTCACTTGCTTGAATGACTTTTGTTGTTACATCACTTGAATGAACAAGTGATGTCATTTCTTCCGCTAGAGCTTTTTGGCCTATTCGTAAGTGTGGTTCTGCTTTCGATTGCTCAACCAATACGCGAATTTCTTCAACGGATTTCAAACTAAAAGTGTTGAGATACGTTTCAACATCTCTATCATCGGCATTGAGCCAGAATTGATAAAACGCGTATGGTGAAGTTAACTCAGGATCAATCCATACTGTTCCAGTTTCTGTTTTACCGAATTTTGTTCCATCCGCTTTCACAATCAGCGGGGTGGTCAGTGCATGCACATTTGCAGATCGCATTCGTCTGACAAGATCGCAACCAGAGGTGATGTTTCCCCATTGATCAGATCCACCTAACTGCAATTCGCAGCCATATTCCTTGTGCAATTCAACATAGTCAAGTGACTGCAGCAACACGTAAGAAAATTCAGTGTAGGAAATCCCCTGATTTCCAAGCCTTACCGACACTGCTTCACGATCAAGCATCCGGTTAACTGAAAAGTGTTTACCGATGTCACGCAAGAACGAAATTGCCGAATAGTGTTTGGTCCAGTCATAGTTATTGACAACTACACATGCGTTCTTGGAAGTGAAATCAAAAAATTTCGTCACAGAATTCTTAATTCTTTCAAGCCACAGGTCTACCACTTCCTGGGCATTGAGTGTTCTCTCTCCTGACTCCTTCGGATCACCAATCAGACCCGTTGCTCCACCAATTAAAAGAAGTGGGCGGTGACCATGCTGCTGAAAGCGCATCATGGTGATGATTTGCGCCAGGTTTCCTAAATGAAGCGATGGCGCAGTTGGATCAAAACCACAATAGAAGGTAACACTTTTACTCTTTAACAGTTCATCAAGCGCTTCAATATCAGTGGTATCGGCAATCAGTTTGCGATTGGATAACTCCTGCAAAATAGAGCTTTTCAGATTCACCTTCGTAGTCTAGAGCCAGCGCGCTTTCTAGATCTGAAGAAGATACTGGATTTGTTGACGCAGACTGTTTGAGTTTGCTGACCCTGGACTTGTTCGCCTTTGGGCTGATGAGAGTGTGTCGAGAATGTTTGTAACGTCCATGTCGAATACTGCGTGAATCTCTCTACATTCGGAAACACTCAGATCTGAGACATCGCATCCCTTGTCCTCTGCTACCTTAACAAGTCGACCTACAATCTCATGGGCTTCCTTGTATGGAAGTCCCCTCTCAACGAGCCACTCGGCGATATCAGTTGCAAGAATGTGGCCAGATCTGGACGAAGCTTTGATTGCCTCTACATTAAATTCAAGAAGCGAGAACAATCCAGTCATTACCTTAAGAACCAGATGGACATTGTCTACAGAGTCGAACACTGGGAATTTGTCTTCTTGCAAATCTCTGTTGTAGCCAAACGGTAAAGCTTTGAGCATCGTCAAGACATTGACGAGATTTGCGATCATGCGTCCGGTTTTGCCTCGAGTGAGTTCGGCAAAATCGGGATTTCTCTTCTGAGGCATCAATGACGAACCAGTTGAATACTCATCCGGAAGATTGATAAATCCGAATTCCTTCGTTGACCACAGAATTATCTCCTCTGCGAGTTTTGAGAGATCGACTGCAATTTGAGCAACAATAAATAGAAACTCGGTAACGAAATCTCGCGAACTTGTGGCATCAATACTGTTGGACGAAACAGAACTGAAACCTAAATCATTGCAAATTTGATCGAAATCAAGCGGCAAAGAACTGCCTGCAACTGCACCAGAACCTAACGGCATACTCGAATGGCGTACTTGCCAATCGCGAAATCTTCCAATACTTCGCTCGCATGCATATCCATGCTTGAGTAGTTCTTGCGCAAACATGATAGGTTGAGCATGTTGAGTGTGCGTGTAAGAACTCGCAACTACATCTACCACTTCTTCACTTCGATGTGCAAGCACCCGAATGAGTGACATGAGTTCTGAAATCAGTTTTTCAGAATGCTCAAGCAAAAAGAGTTTCAAGTCTGTAGCGACTTGATCATTTCGGCTTCTTCCCGTTCTGATGATGCTTGCTTCAGGACCAATAGCAGTAACAAGAAGTCTTTCAATCAGGCCGTGAACATCCTCATCAGTTGAGGAAAAGACTAACCCCCCACTCATATATTCGTTTTGAATTCTCAACAATTCTGATTCAAGTTTCCTGGACAAAGATTCTTTGACAATGCCGCATTGAGTTAATGCCTTGAGGTAGGACAGTGACTGACGAACATCATAAGGAAGCAAACGGATATCAAATTGAATGGACTGACCTAATGCGAATGCTTCAGGATGTAAAGATTTTTCGAATCTTCCACCCCACAACTGATTCTCAGCCATGTCGCTTTCGCTTTGAGCGCGCGGAACTTAGTTTTGATGGTAGACCCCAGATTTGAATAAATCCCTTTGCGGAACTCTGATCAAACGTGTCGCCGGTGTCGTACGTTGCGAGATTGAAGTCGTACAAACTTTCTTCAGATTTGCGACCGGTAACAACTGCTCGCCCTGAATGCAACTCCAATCGAATTTCGCCTGTGATTGGTCTGTTAACTTCATCAATAAAGACGTCAAGTGCTTGCTTAAGAGGCGAAAACCAAAGTCCGTCATACACTAATTCGCCCCAACGTTGTGACACTTGTTGATAAAAGCGGGCAAGATCTCTTTCTACCGTAACGGCACGTAATTCTTGATGGGCAGTAATGAGAGTGATAGCTCCTGGTGCTTCATAAATTTCACGGCTCTTGATTCCAACCAATCGATCTTCGACCATGTCAATGCGGCCAACACCATGAGCTCCTGCACGTTCATTTAGTTGCGCAACAGCTTCGAGCATCGAAACTTTCTGCCCGTCAATCGCTACGGGGAGCCCCGATTCAAACCGAATGACAACCACATCCTTCTCACGCTGCACGGATGGATCTTTTGTATACGCATAAATATCTTCAATAGGTGCGTTCCAAATGTCCTCCAAGAACCCTGTTTCAACCGTTCTACCCCAAACATTGGCATCAATTGAATATGGGCTCTTTTTGGTGGTATCGATTGGGATGTTGTGTTCTGCTGCGAAATCAATAGCGACGTCTCTGGTCATCGCTAAATCTCTCACAGGCGCAAGGCATTGCAATTCTGGAGCAAGCGATGTGATGCCTACTTCAAAGCGAACCTGGTCATTGCCCTTACCTGTGCAGCCGTGAGCAACAACGTTCGCTCCATGTTGTTCAGCCGCCTTGACCAGATGCGTCACAATCACCGGGCGGCTCAATGCGGAAATCAGTGGATAGCGATCCATATAGAGCGCTTCAGCCTTCAGTGCCTTCGTCAAGTATTCATTTGCGAATTCTTCTTTGGCGTCAGCAACATACGCATCAGATGCACCACAGGCTAAAGCTCGCTTTCGAATAACTTCAAGATCCTCGCCACCTTGTCCTACGTCAACGGCAACAGCAATGACATCAGCGCCAGTTTTTTCTTTGATGAATGAAATTCCCACGGAGGTATCAAGCCCTCCTGAATATGCAAGTACAACTTTTTCTGCCATCACTTCACATCCCGCATATATGCTCCAAATTCACTCTGTGCCTTTTCAACAATTCTTGTTCTCAGTGCTACTGCTTCATCGTCGGTTAAGGTTCGTTCAAAACTTCGCAATGTCAGTGAGAGCGTTACAGATTTCTTACCATCTTCAATCGGTTTACCACGGTAGACATCCATGAGTGCTACTCGTTCTGTGATATCCGGCTCGATACTTTTCGCCAGCGCAACTAATGCCGCGGCATTCACATGTTCATCAACAATCAAAGAAACATCGATTCCAATAAACGGTAGGTTGCTTTGCCGTTGAACTTGAACGATGCTCGCCGATGTAATGAGTGCATCAAAGTCAAGTTCAAAAGCTGCTAGGCGCTGAGTTGTTCCAAGTGTTTTACTGACAAGCGGGTGAAGTTCTCCAACAAAACCGATGACATTTTCGTGTTTCACAATCGCTGCACTTCGGCCAGGATGCCATGGATCCATAGATGTCTGCTCAAATCGAACGGAAACACCCAAGACTCTTGCAAGATTATCGACAAGCGACACTATGGATTTCCACGACCAGTCAACAGTATCTACTCCCCTTTGACCTGTCACGATTGCTGCTAAATAGCGTGGCTGTGAACCAACAGAGTCAAAGAGTTCTGTGATTTGATCCTGACTTGGTTTTGTTTCGGTCGTGAATATTGGAGAGGGCTGTAGGCCTCCAAGAAACACAGACCCATACTCAAAGATGGGAACGGCGATGTTTCCACGCCCAAGATTTCTTTCCAAACATGATAAGAGTCCGGGAAGCAATGTAGTTCGAAGTCCATCCTGTTCGGAATTGAGTGGGTTTGCAATTGAAACAAGGTTTCGACGATTGTCTGAGGATGGAAGTCCAAGTCGATCCAGTTCGGTCGAACCAATGAATGGATAGTTCAGAACTTCGACAAGGCCTTGCTGTGCTAGGAAATTCAGCGCTCTACGCCGCTGCTCAATAGAAACATTTCTACCCGCAAAAGCTGCCGGAGGTTGATTGATTGCAATTCGTTCATATCCGTAAAAACGAGCAACCTCTTCAGCGAAGTCATTTTCGATTCGTAAATCACTGCGCCAAGAAGGAACCTCTACTTCAAAACCCTCATTCGTGGTTTGAACATTACATCCGATTGCGCGAAGAGAATTCTCGATCTCGGCCACTGTGTATTCGCCACCAATAATTCGAGATGCGAAATCTTTCTTCAGTAACACACGTAAAACAGCGGGGATAGACCCTGCCTCAAACGCACCCACTTCTTTGCTTGAAGCGAACTGTTGCAGGAGCTCACTTGCACGTGCGGAGGCTACGGCCGGCAATCCAGGATCTACTCCACGCTCAAAGCGACGCGAAGCTTCTGATCCGAGATTATGTCTGCGAGATGTTTGAGCAACTCGTGCGGGTGCAAAGTGCGCAGCCTCTAACGCAATACGAGTTGTCTTTTCAGTGATTTCGGTACTTGCGCCACCCATCGTTCCAGCAAGTCCGATAGGCCCAGAGTCATCAGCAATCACTATGTCGTTTTCAAACAGGGTGCGGTTCACATCATCAAGGGTTTTGAGAGTCCTATCAGAATTTGCGGAACGCACCTGAATTGGACCTTGAAGTTTGTCCGCATCAAAGGCGTGTAGTGGCTGGCCAAGTTCAAGCATCACATAGTTCGTTACATCAACCGCAAGAGAGATTGACCGGATTCCACAGAGTCTCAGTCTTCTTTGCATCCAATACGGCGAGATTGCGTGTGTCGAATAGTTGTCTATCGTTCTAATAACAATTCGATCGCATGCACTTGCATCCTCAATTTGAACACCTACTGCGCCCGAATTAGTTGCGATACTCGAATCGATCGTCAGCGTTGGATCATTCCATTTCCACCCAGTGACCGAGGCAAGTTCTCTACAAATACCACGCATTGACATTGCATACCCGCGATCTGGTAGTACGGAGATGTCAATCACTTCATCGTGTAATTCCAGAAGTGATAACGCGTCAGCCCCTGGCACGGCATCGATGCCTAAGGCTTCAAGGCGCAGAATCCCACTATGGTCATCTCCCATTCCAAGTTCACGCGCGCTACAAATCATGCCATCTGACGTGTGTCCATACGTGTCTCGTGCCGTAATAGCGAAGTCTCCTGGCAAAACTGCACCTGGAAGTGCTACAACGACAAGATCTCCTTCAAAGAAGTTACTTGCCCCACATACGATTCCACGAATTGCATCACCTACATCGACCTGACACCAGCGAATAGTTTTGCCATTCTTTTGTGGTTCATCACTGAAATTGAGAATTCTGCCGACGACAATTGGACCAACAAGATCTTGGCCGAGCACATCAATACTTTCAACTTCAAAACTTAAACTCGTTAGCATGTTGCCAATGTCGTCGGTTGAAACATTTGCAGGAATCTCAATTAATTCCCGTAGCCAGGAAATCGGGAACTTCATAGAGGATCAACTCCAAATTGACGTGAAAATCGAATGTCGCCTTCTACGAGATCACGCATATCGGTGACTGTGTGACGAAACATCACTGTTCGTTCAAGCCCTACTCCAAAAGCAAAACCCGAATAGACCTCAGGATCGATGCCGCAAGCGCGTAGGACCGCAGGATTCACCATCCCACAGCCACCCCATTCGATCCATCGTGCACCGCCTTTGGCGTCTTCAAACCACAAGTCAAGTTCCGCACTTGGTTCAGTGAATGGGAAATACGATGGCCTCAAACGTGTTTTTGCATGTGGCCCAAAGAGTGCTTTTGCAAAATGATCGAGAGTTCCACGCAAATCTGCCATGGTAAGTCCTTTATCCACTGCAAGTGCTTCTACTTGATGAAATACAGGAGTGTGTGTTGCATCTAATTCATCAGTTCGAAAAACCTTACCTGGCACTCCAACATAAATAGGTGGTTCTTTCGTGAGCATGACGCGGGCTTGCACTGGTGATGTGTGAGTTCGTAAAACTAAATGTGATGCTTCATTTTCAACGTAGAAGGTGTCTTGCATTGAACGCGCCGGATGATTGGCGGGAATGTTCAAGGCGTCGAAATTTAGCCACTCCGCTTCTAGCTCTGGTCCTTCTTTAATTTCCCAACCCATGGCGATAAAAACGTCGCTGACTCTTTCTGCGATCATGCTAATCGGATGGCGAGCACCAGGAAGTTCGGTGAACAACGCTTCAGTTATATCGACTCGTTCAGATTCAAGCGCACGATCGAGTTCTATTCGCTCAAGTTCTAGTTCACGGTTAGCGTAGGCTGCATTGATCTGTTGCCGTGCTTTTCCAACTCGAGCGCCGGCTTCGGCTTTATGCTCAGAACTTAAAGACCCAATCGCACGGTTTGCTTGAGCAATAGGTGACTTATCGCCGACGTGCTCAACTTTGGCACACTTTAATTCGTCAATATTGGATGCTACAGCAATGGCAGCAATGGCAGCCGCCACATGCTTGTCGATGACTTCTGCTGCTAACTCTGCAGGTAATGCGCCCACTGTTCCTCCAGCCCAAATTCTAAACGTTGCGGCTTGCTAGATAACTTTGATACGAGCAAATACTCGCCACGACTGCTGCATTCAAACTTTCTGCGACATCTGACATTTCAATTCGCACCGTATTGCCCGCCCGATTGATGATCTCTGGTGAGATTCCATGGCTTTCATTTCCAATAATCCAGCCATGTGGACGACTTAGTGCACCGGAAGCAACAAGCTCCGTGAGGGCGATATCTGCCTCCATGACTGTTGCATATAGCGTGACATCTGGAAGGTCTTCGGCACCAGAAATCTCGATGATTGGCACAAGAAACGAATAACCTGCACTACTTCGAAGCACTTTCCCCGACCATGGGTCCGCGCATTTGGGAAGCAAGAAAATGGCATTGATATCAAATGCATGTGCTGATCGAATAATCGTTCCAAGGTTCCCAGGATCAGAAACTTCGTCTAATATGAGTATTCGTGAAAGAGTCTCTGGATAATGGTTAGGGATTCTGCAAACACCGTAGACGCCCGGCGCAGTCTTTGTATCTGAAACTTTCGCAGATGCGCGAGCATTGATGAGGTATCGAGGCGTGTTCCCAAAATCGACAGTTTCAAATTCACTGGTGCAAAGAACGTGAACGCAGGCGCCGGATTCAATTGCAGCAAGCACTGAACTTAATCCTTCAACCAAGCACAATTCTTGCTTTTTTCTTTCCGACTTCTTCAGTAACGCAAAAGCGCCCCTCACAAGATCCGAATCCGGACCAAGTGCTGGGCGCGATTGCATTCTATTACTTACGCAGCGACGTTTGACTTAGAAATCTTTACCAATTCTGCAAACGCTTTTTCATCATTCACTGCAAGTTCAGCAAGCATTCTTCGGTCAACTTCAATTCCTGCGGCTTTAAGCCCCTGTATGAAACGGTTATATGTCATACCATGATTACGGGCAGCGGCATTGATTCTTGTAATCCAGAGTTGACGAAACTCTCCCTTGCGACTGCGTCGATCTGCATATGCATACACAAGGGAGTGAGTTACTTGCTCTTTTGCTTTACGGTACAAACGCGAACGCTGTCCACGATATCCACTCGCCTGCTCGAGTACTGCTCGTCGTTTCTTTTGAGCGTTTACGGCTCTCTTAACACGTGCCATGAGTATCTCCTAACGATTTCCGAGTAGACGTTGAGCTTTTTGTGCATCACCTTTTGGCAATTCAGAAACACCTGTTAAACGGCGTGTTCGTCGTGATGACTTTCCTTCAAGAAGGTGGCGCTTATTGGTACGCTCGTGCACAATCTTTCCTGTGCCAGTTACTTTGAAGCGCTTTTTCGCTCCAGAGTGAGTTTTCATTTTCGGCATGTTAACCTTCCTGCTCGCTCGTCGAAGTTGTTTTCTTCGAATTCTTTTTCTTCAAAGGTGCTATCACCATGACCATATCTCGACCATCAAGTAGCGGATTAGATTCAACGAATCCAATTTCTGACAGATCTTCAATGAGCCGCTCAAGTAACTTGCGCCCCATTTCTGGTCGGCTCTGCTCTCGCCCACGAAACATAATTCGAACTTTCACTTTGTCTCCCGCATTCAGGAAACGAGCGATATGTCCTTTTTTCGTTTCGTAGTCGTGATCATCAATTTTCGGACGAAACTTCATTTCTTTGACTTGTGCGTTGATTTGGTTCTTCTTCGCTTCCCGAGCCTTTTGCGCCGCTTCATACTTGTACTTTCCGTAGTCCATCAGTTTGCACACTGGTGGTTGGGAGTCTGGAGCAACTTCAACCAAATCAAGGTCAAGTTGTTCAGCTAGTTCTAATGCCTTCTCAACACTGATGATGCCGATTTGTTCACCTTCAGCGCCAATGAGCCGTACTTGTGCGACGCGGATCC
>JBDLTY010000069.1:0-7931 GCA_039805585.1 Actinomycetota bacterium
TGTTTTCAAAGCCTCCCTACACCTTGGACTAATCCTTTGGCAGACTTGCCCCATACGAACCCAATGGAGGACAAATGCCTATCGCAACCCCTGAGATTTATCGTGAAATGTTGGATCGAGCAAAGGCTGGAAAGTTCGCGTACCCAGCAATTAACACCACCTCGTCACAAACTATTGTGGCAGCAATTCGTGGGTTTGCTGAAGCCGAATCAGATGGCATTGTTCAGATTTCTTGGGGTGGTGCTGAGTTTGCATCAGGTCAACTAGCGAAAGACATGGTCACGGGTGCAGTTGCACTTGCCGAGTTCGCAACAGTTGTTGCTGAAAAATATGATGTGAATATCGCACTGCATACAGATCACTGCCCACTTGAAAAACTTGACGGCTTCATGCGACCACTGATTGATGTGAGTATCGCGCGAGTAAAGGCTGGAAAACTTCCACTCTTTCAATCACATATGTGGGATGGTTCTGCAGTTCCGATGACTCAAAATCTTGATATTGCAAGTGAGATGCTTGATCTTTGTGCGGCGGCCAACATTATTTTGGAAATTGAAATTGGTGTTGTTGGTGGCGAGGAAGATGGTATTGAAGCGAAGCACGATGCAAAGTTGTTCTCAACTCCAGAAGATGCGCTTGCAACTGCTGCCAAACTTGGACTAGGTGAACGTGGTCGCTATATGGTGGCGGCAACGTTTGGAAATGTTCACGGTGTCTATAAGCCAGGTAACGTTGTCCTCACTCCTTCAATTCTTGATACTCTGCAGAAAACTGTAGGCGAGAAGTATGGAAAAGAAAAACCATTTGATCTTGTCTTCCACGGCGGATCAGGTTCATTGCTTTCAGAAATCCGCGAAGCATTGGATTACGGAACCGTGAAGATGAACATTGATACTGATACTCAATACGCATTTACTCGCCCAATTGTTGATCACTTGTTCAAGAATTATGACGGAGTACTTCGAATTGATGGCGAAGTAGGAAATAAGAAGACCTACGACCCACGTGCCTACGGCAAGTTGGCAGAAGCTGGAATGGCTGCTCGCGTCGTTAGAGCGTGCGAAGATTTACGTTCAACTGGCACAAAACTGAAGTAATAATTTCTCTGATCGGAGTAATGGTATGCCTGCAATAGTGGTGCTCGGAGCCCAGTGGGGTGATGAAGGCAAAGGCAAGGCAACTGATTTACTCGGTGAACGTGTTGACTATGTTGTTCGCTATCAAGGTGGAAACAACGCAGGTCACACAGTTGTCATTGGAGATCAAAAATTCGCCCTTCACTTATTGCCAAGTGGTATTTTGTCGCCAAACACTGTTTCAGTAATTGGTAATGGTGTTGTGATTAATCCTGCAGTGATGTTTGCGGAGATAGATGCATTAAATGAACGCGGTATTGATACATCAAATTTAATTATCAGTTCAAATGCACATTTGATTACTGACTACCACATTACCTTAGATAAAGTGACAGAACGATTCCTTGGAAAATCAAAGATTGGAACAACAGGTCGCGGTATCGGCCCGTCATATTCTGACAAAATTGCTCGAATTGGTATTCGAGTGCAAGATTTATTCGACGAGAAAATTCTCCGCGCCAAAGTCGAAGGTGCTCTAATCAGCAAGAATCAAGTGTTGGTGAAAGTGTATAACCGTCGCGCTGTTGAGACTGATGCGATTGTTGAAGATTTACTGTCATACGCAGATCGAATCAAGCCATTTGTGCGAGACACAGTCTTGTTGCTGAACAATGCACTCGATGAAGGAAAAACCGTGTTACTAGAAGGTGGCCAGGGAACTCTTCTCGACGTTGATCATGGCACCTACCCATTCGTCACATCTTCAAACCCAACTGCGGGAGGCGCGTGTACTGGCTCTGGAATTGGTCCACGAAGAGTCACCCGAGTTATCGGTATCCTGAAAGCCTATACAACGCGGGTTGGTTCGGGACCTTTCCCAACAGAACTCCTGGATGAAGACGGCGAGAAACTACGTCAGATCGGTGGCGAGCGCGGCGTGACAACAGGCAGGCCACGACGTTGTGGTTGGTTTGATGCACCGATTGCTCGTTATGCAACGAGAGTCAATGGGCTTACCGATTTCTTCCTGACCAAACTCGATGTGCTCACTGGCTGGGAGCAAATTCCTGTCTGTGTTGCCTATGAGATTGATGGAAAGCGTGTTGACGAGCTTCCGTCCTCACAGACAGACTTCCATCACGCGAAGCCAATTTACGAAATGATGCCAGGTTGGAAAGAAGATATTTCGGGGGCGAAGTCACTCTCAGATCTTCCGAAAACCGCTCAAGATTATGTGAAATTTCTTGAAGACATCTCTGGCGCTCCAATTAGCGCGATTGGTGTTGGCCAAGATCGAAATGCGACTATTGTTGTTCGCGACTTAATAAATTAGGGTGAGACATGATTAATGACCCAGATGAAGGTAAACGAGTTCTCGACCTCGACCGCAATCACGTGTTTCATTCGTGGTCTGCTCAAGCCACCCTCAATCCGCTTGTTGTTTCAAAAACTGAAGGCTCATATGTCTATGACTATAACGGAAATCAGTTACTCGATTTCTCATGCCAATTAGTCAATACCAATATTGGTCATCAGCACCCTAAAGTTGTCGCAGCAATTCAAAAGCAGGCTGCCGAAATGGCAACAATTGCACCACAGCACGCAATAGCAGTGCGTGGAGAAGCCGCAAAACGAATCGTTGATTTACTGCCAGCGAAATTCACCAAAGTGTTCTTCACCAATGGTGGAGCGGACGCAATTGAAAATGCAATCCGAATGGCGCGCATTCACACAAATCGAACCAAAGTTCTCAGTTTCTATCGCTCCTATCATGGCAACACAGGTTCTGCGATTAATGCAACAGGTGATTGGCGTCGTTGGCCGAATGAATATTCAATCGGTCACGTCCACTTCTTTGGACCATTTTTGTATCGCTCTGCATTTTCAGCAACGAGTGAGGCAGAGGAAACAGCACGTGCACTGAAGCACTTAGAGGATGTGATTACCTTTGAAGGTCCTCACACCATCGCTGCAGTAGTGATTGAGTCAGTTGTTGGAACTGCTGGAGTGATTGTTCCGCCACCTGGATATCTCAAAGGCGTGAAAGAATTATGTGAAAAACACGGTATTGTTTATATTGCTGATGAAGTTATGGCAGGTTTTGGCCGAACTGGAAAGTGGTTTGCGTTTGAGCATTTCGATATTGAACCTGATCTCATTGTCTTTGCAAAAGGCGTAAATTCCGGTTACATACCTCTTGGTGGCGTTGTGATTAGTGATGAGATTGCTGCAACCTTTGATAACAAAGTATTTCCAGGTGGCCTCACCTATTCAGGTCATCCCATTGCAACTGCTGCCGCAGTTGCAACAATCGATGCGATGAAAGAAGAAGGCATTGTTGAAAATGCCGCTCGCATTGGTAAAGAAATCTTGGGTCCAGGCCTCAGGGCACTAGCCGACAGATACCCAGTTATTGGAGAGGTTCGCGGGCTTGGCGTCTTTTGGGCTTTGGATCTTGTGAAAGACAAGGCCACCCGTGAACCGGTTGCCCCACCAGTTGGACCTTCTGAGTACATGGGAAGGCTCGTACCTGAGCTGAAAAAGCAAGGCCTCTTGCCATTCGCTGTAGCAAATCGCATCCATGTTGTGCCTCCCTGCACAGTCTCGGATGAGGAAGCGGAGGCTGGTCTTGCCATCTTGGAATCGGTGTTCTCGAGCGTAAAACCTTAAACCTTCACATCGGAAGTGAAAATTCATAAAATTGTTCACCTTCCGTTCACCTAAAGGTTGCCAGAAGGTTAAGTCAAGCGCCTAACTTTGACTCGTAGGTTAACAACAAAGGAATAGGTATGCGAAAACTACACATCACACTCCTAGCAGCAACTGCTCTCCTGCTTGCTGCTTGCGGTGGAACAAACAATGCTGGAACTGAAATCCGCATTGATGGATCCTCAACAGTTGCTCCGCTCACAGCAGCAGCTGGTGAACTTTTCCGCGAATCAAACCCTGACATCAATGTGTCAGTTGGAACTTCCGGTACAGGCGGTGGCTTTGCCAAGTTCTGTGCTGGCGAAACAGATATCAATAACGCATCACGCAAAATCAAGCCAGAAGAAGCAGCAATCTGTGAAGAAAACGGAATTGACTTTGTTGAGATCGCAGTTGCAAACGATGCACTCACTGTTGTTGTCAACAAGGAGAATACCTGGGCAACATGTTTAACAGTTGAAGAACTCAAAACAATCTGGTCACCAGAATCAGAAGGAACAATTACCTCGTGGTCACAAGTTCGCTCAAGTTTTCCAGACGAACCACTTGAACTCTATGGTGCTGGCACCGACTCAGGGACATTTGATTATTTCACCGCTGCTATCAATGGTGAAGAAGGTGCATCACGAACCGATTACAACCCAACTGAAGATGACAATGTCACTGTTCAGGGCGTAAGTGGATCAAAGGGTGCACTTGGATATTTTGGTTTCTCTTACTTTGAAGAAAACATGGACAAGATCAACGCAGTTCAAATCGATAGTGGAAATGGTTGTGTTGGACCTTCATCAGAAGCGGCCCAAAATGGCACATACACGCCACTTGCCCGACCACTCTTCATCTACGTGAGCAAGCAGGCAGTGGTCGACAATGCCAACGTTAAGGCTTTTGTAGACTTCTACGTGGATAACGATGATGCCATCACCGCACGTGCACTCTTCGTACCACTGAGTGAGGAACAAAAAGCTGCAGCACGAGCGGCGGCTGACGAACTGTAAGGAAGTACATGGCGAACTTCTCGCTTGCACCAACGTCAAAGCGCAGAGGTGAAAAAGTAGTTCGAGGAATCCTTTTCTCGGCAGCAGCACTTTCGGTTGTTGTCACTATCGGAATCCTTGCTTCACTTCTGATCCCAGCCGTTGCGTTCTTGCGGGAAGTTCCCATCGTTGAATTTCTCACTGGAACTCGCTGGGCTCCTCGATTTGAGCCAGCGAGTTTTGGTGTTTTACCACTTGTTGTCGGAACCCTCTGGACAACAGTTATTGCTCTGTCAGTTGCAGTGCCAATTGGACTTGGCATCGCGATATTTCTCTCAGAATACGCATCCAGGCGAAATCGCAAATTCATAAAACCAGTGATTGAATTACTTGCAGGTATTCCAACTGTTGTTTATGGATTTTTTGCACTGGAGTTCTTCACTCAAACAATCTTGAAAAGTTGGCTCAGCCTTGAGGTTGGTTCATTCAGTGTTCTCTCTGCTGGTTTTGTTATGGGTATCATGATTGTGCCAACAATCGCATCAATTTCTGAAGATGCACTCAATGCAGTTCCCCAAGGATTGCGTCAAGGATCATTTGCACTTGGTGCAAACAAAATGCAAACCACTATTAAAGTAGTCATTCCAGCAGCGCTTTCAGGTATCGCCGCAGCGATTGTGCTTGGTGTATCCCGTGCAGTTGGAGAAACCATGATTGTCTCACTTGCTGCAGGAAATCGCCCCAATATTTCACTCAATCCGCTTGAAGGCGCTCAAACGATGACAGGGTTTATCGCGAACGCCGCTCTTGGAGATTCACGGGTTGGTTCAGTTGAATACAACACGCTCTTTGCAGTTGGTGCTTTATTGTTCTTGTTGACCTTGCTCATCAACCTCATCAGTATTCGATTAGTACGTAAATTTAGGCAGGCGTACTAATGACGACATTGATCAACAAAACGAATCATGAGCACACACCGCTTGCACTTATCTTTTTGAGCCTGTTGTGGTTTTCACTTTTCACCGCTGCAACATTCCTAATTATTTTGTTTGGTAGTTTGCTGCTCGACGGATTTAGTCGACTCAATGGTGATCTTTTCACTCAATACAACAACACTGTTCCAGTTCAAGCAGGTGCTCGTGCAGCAATACTTGGAACGCTTTTTGTTGTCTCTGTTGCAGCCCTTATGACTGTGCCAATTGGAATTATGGCTGCGATTTATCTTGAGGAATTTGCAGATAAGCGAAATCGTTTCAATAGGTTTATTGAGCTGAATATTCAGAATCTTTCAGCAGTACCTGCGATTGTCTTTGGTATGTTGACGCTCGGTGTGCTTCAAATCCTTGGTTTTAGCAACAAAAACATTGTTTTCGGTGGATCACTTGCCCTTGCATTACTCGTGATGCCTGTCATCATTCTTACAACTCGTGAAGCACTACGGGCAGTGCCACAAGAAATCAGAGCCGGTTCTTTAGCCCTTGGTGCAACTGAGATTCAGACGACGTTTCGTCAAACACTGCCAGCGGCCATTCCAAGTATTGCAACAGGAACGATTTTGGCGATTTCGAGGGCCATCGGCGAAGCGGCGCCACTGTTGCTTCTAGGTGCACTTGTTTTCATTACCTATGATCCAAATGGACTTTTGGCCGGTTTCACAACGTTGCCAATCCAGATTTTCGGCTGGTCCTCTGCCCCTCAGGAAGAATTCAAGACCCTTGCAGCAGCTGCAAGTGTCTTGCTGCTAGCAATTTTGTTAATGATGAATGGTTTAGCAATATATATCCGCAACAAGTTCGAAAGAAAGTGGTAGTCATGGACGTGAAAGCCAACAGCAATCCAACTGGTGATAAATCAGTGGTGATGCAATTGCAGAACTTGAATGTTTCATATGGCCCAATGCGCGCAGTTCGTGACGTGTCACTCGATATCTATCAAAATGAAATCACGGCCTTTATTGGTCCCTCAGGTTGCGGTAAGTCAACAGTCATTCGTTCATTGAACCGAACCAATGACTTGATTGAAGGTGCAAAAGTCGAAGGCAAGGTTCTCTACCGTGGGTTAGATCTCTATGCGGAAGATGTTGATCCTATTGAAGTCCGCAGGCGCATTGGTATGGTGTTCCAAAAGCCAAATCCATTTCCCAAATCAATCTTTGATAATGTCGCTTATGGTCCACGCGTTATCCAAAAAAACTTAAGTAAATCCCAAACCCAAGATATTGTTGAACAATCGCTTCAGCGAGCAGGCCTCTGGGATGAAGTGAAAACTGACCTGAACAAAAATGGCTTTGCCCTTTCCGGTGGCCAGCAACAACGTCTTTGTATTGCCAGGGCAATCGCAACAAACCCGGATGTATTACTGATGGATGAGCCATGCGCATCACTTGATCCAATTGCAACATCAATTATTGAAAGTTTGATGATGGATCTTGTGAAGGATTACACAGTTGTTATCGTTACTCACAATATGCAGCAAGCGGCTCGAGTTTCAGATAGAACCGCATTCTTCACTGCCGAAATTGATGGAAATGGCGAGCGCTACGGCTATCTTGTTGAGATTGATGATACTGAGAAGATGTTCATTAATCCATCCAATAAGCGCACCGAGGATTACATCGCTGGCCGCTTCGGTTAATTGCTTTTCACTAGATTGACCTCGTGAAAATACTGGTGATTGGCTCTGGTGCTCGTGAGCACGCCATCATCCACACACTGCTTCAAGATATGAGCGTCACTGCTGTGTATGCAGCTCCTGGTAATGCTGGGATTGCTCAAATTGTAGAAACATTTCCACTTGAAATCACTGATGCAACCGCGACACTAAATCTCAGCAAAGATCTGAATGTTGATTTAGTGGTGATTGGACCAGAAATTCCTCTTGCTCATGGCGTTGCTGATGTGCTTCGAGCAGAAGGGTTTTTGGTTTTTGGTCCAAACAAAGCCGCAGCCCAAATTGAAAGCAGTAAGAGTTTTGCCAAAGATGTGATGATGGTAGCAGGTGTTGAAACTGCAAAGTGGTTTGATTGTAAAACAATTGAAGAAGTAGAAGCAGCTGTGGACACATTTACATCACCTTATGTGGTCAAGGACGATTCGCTAGCCGCTGGCAAAGGTGTAGTCGTTACTGAAGATAGAGATCTGGCCTTAGCGCATGCAAAGGCATGTTTGGA
>JBDLTY010000070.1:0-10443 GCA_039805585.1 Actinomycetota bacterium
TTGCTGCCAATGCCGTCATCACAGGAATAACCAATAGGTATGGAACAACTCCCAGGGCAGCAAATTCCAAAATCATAAACGCAGTAATAAAGGGGTTACCAAAAACTGCACCGATCGCCGCAGCACCGGCAATAAACATCGCGGCTTTTCTGGTCTGCTCGTCTTTATTGCGCGTGAGGAAATACGCCAGCGTTGTTCCCAAAATAATCAGCGGTGCCTCAGGACCAAGTGATGCCCCTGCAATCAAACTCACAAACGCAGTAAGCAAGATGGCCGGAGCGAATCCACCGGGAGTATCAAAGTGGAACCCAGTTAACGGGCTGGGTCCAGCATGACCTGGCATCTTGCGAATCAAGACAATGAGCAGACCAGCGAGAACTAAGAAGATTCCCGCAAGCCACCAGGGTGCTTCAGTGAAACCCAATGAGTGAGGAATGACTCCATAGAGAAACTCTTGGCCGAGTTCAACCAGTTTGAGAAATGCCGTTGCCACTAACGCCGCAAGAACACCAAAGATGGCGGGCATGACCAGAAGTGAGAGTAGCTGTTTCCCCGGAGAAGTCTTCATTCCTTTATTGTGGCGGGAAAGTTGACGTCACACCTCAGAAAACACAAAAGCCTCTGAATAAATCAGAGGCTTCCAGTGGTGGCTCCGACGGGCGTCGATCCCGTGACCTCACGATTTTCAGTCGTGCGAGGGATAATAACGGTGGTTCCCAGGCAATCACAACACCAGTAATTACTTGGATCCTGAATAGTCCTCAATCACTTTGGCGAGACTCAATGTGAATTGATTGTGGGCAAAATGTGGGCAAATAATGAGTTTTCAGCATGTCATGTGTTTTTCTCCTTTTGCATTCCCTGACACGGGTATACAAACAGGTCACGCTTATTAGGATTGGTGACTTTGACGTTACCCGTCAAGTGAAACATTTATGATTCATTTATCAGCGCCACCTTTTGTGTCACAGAGAAATTAACAAAACGGGCAGTTAGATCAAGAATAATTAGTGGTGGTAGTCTTTCGGTTCAACCGCTGAGTAACCCCAATTGATTAGTGTTGTGATGTCGTAAACAGGTAGACCTGTTGCTTGGTTGACTGCTTTTGCATAGGGTGGCAAGTCCGTGCATTCCAGTAATATTGCTCCAAGATTTGGGTGTTGCTGTTGCATTAATAGTGCTTCTGCAACAACATCTGCCTCAACAGCATCAGAGTCCAAGGTTCCTACCTGATCATGAATTGCTGCCTTAAACGCTGGCCTATTTTCTAGACCGTGAATGACATATGGAATCTCCATACCATTACAGGCGATTTCCATGTGTTTCGGAGTCAATGAAACGCCAGAAGCACTGATAATTCCAATGGTTTGATCCTTCTTCAAAGATTGATTAATCATTGGTAATTGCAGAAGGCTTGAGGAATATACCGGTACTGGCAATGCTTCTGAAAGCTCCTTTTGGAACAAAATCATGAAGCCGCACCCTCCGAACACTGCCTTGACACCCTGACGAACTAGTTGCTCGCCAGCTTGGATGAAACGGTCTCTCAACAACTCAGTCTGAGGATTGTAAATCAAAGCGTCCATTGTCGCTCCAGGTACTGAAGCATGAATTACAGGAAAGTCAAATGTGCGAGGGTTCATTGGAGAACCGGGCGGGTAAGGAATGAAACATTCCATAGCCACTACACCTACGGGAAAACCATAATAATCTTGGCCTTTTCTGGCTGTGTACAACATAAGACTTGGTCCTTCTAAGATTTATTACTCGTTCTTCTCACTTTTTGTAAAAAAGTAAATCGAATTGAATTGCCCGGGATTGCTCCACAAAAACAACCCCGGGCATTTCGTTTCTGGCTAGAAACCAGATTCATTATTACTAAAACCACCGAATGCTAACCCACAAGAAAACATGTCGAGATCGTTTTAGCGCTGTTGCGAATGAGTTTTATTCGTATTCAGCAGTGTTTACCAACTCTGGGTCTAGGCCGTACTTCGTCATAATTTCAGCGAAGCTACCGTTGTCCTTAGCATCAGCAATTGCTTGGTTGAGTGCCTCGGTCAGAGTGGTGTTTCCCTTTGTGTGAGGGTAGTTAGGAAGTGAAGGAGTCACAGATGAAGCTACTGCTGGGTCTGGATCCATCAGCTTGGACTGAATCTTGGAATAGTCCTTGTTCTGTGAGACAAGGTAGGGTGCATCAATACTTCCGAGAACTGCGTACTGAATACGACCAGCAGCGAGATCCTGAAGTACTTCATCAGAGCTCTGGTATTCCTTTACATCAGGGGTGATTGCCTGAAGTTCTGGAACCCAGGTGTAACCAGCGACTGTTCCAACGCTCTTGCCTGCGAGGTCCTGTACATTTGAAGTGCCGTCAGTTGAGAAAATGGTTGGTAACTCAACATAGGTTGGGTTAGACAGACCTACAATCTCACCGCGTTCTGCTGTTGCATACCATCCACCAGCAGCGATGTCGGCGCGACCAGATGCAACTGCCTGAATGACAGAAGCAGAGGGGCTAACTACCCACTTGGCTTCAAGGCAAGAATCAGCTGCAAACTGGTTGAGGAAGTCAGCGTCAATACCCTGTTGAGCGCCATCTGCTTCACCGAAATATGGCATTCCGTCGTAGGTTGAAAGGGTAAGGATGCCCTCTGTAACTGTGGTGAATTCGTACTTTGGTTCACAAGCTGCAGCATCTGAGCCGCCGCTGGTGCTGGAGCAAGCAGCTAGTGTTCCGGTGAGGAGCAAAGCACCCGCAGTTGCAGCGAGTGTTCTCTTGATTCCTAGTTTCATGTGTATCTCCTTTGATGTGATTTATTGGTGTTACTGTTCCTAGGAGGTAGAGCGACGTCTTTCGAGTCGCGCTACCAACTGGGAGCCTGGGATTGAAATCAGTCCATACAGCGCGCCAGCGATGAGGAAGATGTTCAAGTACTGGAAATTTGTTGCAGCAATCGAGTAGGCAACACTCATAAGTTCAGGTACCGCAATGGCAAAACCGATTGAGGTCGTTTGGAAATAAACGATGATCCAACTCAGCATCGTGGGGGTAATAATTTTGAATGACTGGGGAATCACCACAAATCTTAGGATGGTCCAACGTCCAAGAGCCAAGGCTTCTGCAGCTTCTCTTTGACCTGCAGGAATTGCCTCGATGCCAGATTTGATTGACTGACTTACATAGCCCCCGTAGTTAATTGCAAGAGCAATAGCCGCGGCAGTAAAAGCCTCGAAACTAATACCCACCTTAGGCAACCCAAAGTAAACAATGTAAAGCAAAATCAAGGATGGGATTCCACGCGCAATTTCAACGACAAGAATGACTGCCCATCGAACAGCAGCAACCCTTGACCTTTGTCCAATCGCAAGAACGAATGCTAAAGGAGTCCCGATGACTACCAAAGTAACCAGAAGGAGCAGACTCACCCAGAGCCCTGGTAAGAGCTGTGGCAGGTACTCAACTAGAGCTTCATAGAAACTCATGCACTCACCACCTGAGGTGCCTGCTTGAGGCGGGAGACTAATCGTTTCTCAACTGACCGGCCAAATACGCCAATCGGGACACTTATCAGCATGTAAAGGGCTGCTGCGCTCAGGAAAACAATCATAGATTCTCCTGAAGTGCGACTTTCTGCGACTGCGATTGAGGTGATGTCTTGTACCCCAATCATGGAAACAAGCGCGCTGTCCTTGACGAGACCAATGAGATAGGCAATTGCCATTGGAAAGATTGTCCTTATTGCTTGAGGCACTATGACCCAGTAATAAGTGTTAAACCTGCTCAATCCGAGGGAGTCACTTGCTTCGAATTGCCCCATAGCAACAGCGCGTAAACCGGAGCGGTAGATTTCAGTTATGTAAGCGGCAGAAATAATAGTGAACACTGCAATGCCTGTGGGTACAGCATCAAGAGTGATACCTACGGCAGGGAATGCAAAATAAACCAAAAATAACCAAGGCAGTGGCGGAATACCTCTAAAGACTTCGACATAAGCGGTTCCAAGAAAGCGAAAGACCAAAAAACGAGATCTTCTTGCAATGGTGATGAAAATTGCGAGTATAGAACCAAAAGTAAATGACAGCATCGTTATGAGAAGCGTTAACCAAACGCCCTCAATAAGAGCCGGCCAGAATTCTAAAATTCTCATTTGCGTTCCAGAACTGCCTTCAAGAATTTTTGTGTTCTCGGATGCGAAGGCTTTCTCATTACTTGCTTTGGTTCGCCCTGCTCTACAATCTCACCGTCGGCCATGAAAATGACACGATCAGCAACATCCTCCGCAAAGCTCATCTCATGAGTGACCACAATCATGGTCTTTCCAGCGGCAGCAACCTCACGCATAACGGCGAGAACTTCTGCGCCCAATTCAGGGTCAAGTGCAGAAGTTGGCTCATCGAAGAGAAGTACGTCAGGATCTAATGCCAGTGCACGAGCGATAGCAACACGTTGTTGCTGACCACCAGAAAGTTGTTCTGGGAGGTGGTTAGCTTTTTCAGCAAGGCCCACTCTTTCAAGCAATGATGATGCTCGTTCTTCTGCTTCTTTTTTAGTTCGCTTGAGCGTTCGGACTTGAGCAAGAACAATATTTTGTTGAGCTGTGAGATTTGGGAAAAGGTTGAACGATTGAAAAACCATTCCAACCCGACGTCGCAGTGCAGCTAGGTCTTTGCTACTAGGGTGCTTACCCTTACCGTCTTGAATTGTGAGCCCGCCAATAGTGATGGATCCAGAAGTGGGCGCCTGTAGATGGTTGATACAACGCAAGAATGTGCTTTTTCCAGAACCACTCGGACCGATAATCGCTACGACCTCACCGCGGTTCATATGAAGACTGATTCCATTTACGGCAGCTTTTCCACCAAATTCCACAACGATGTTGTTAACATCGAGGAAAGGTGTTTGGCTTATCGCTTGATTAGTCAACATTGACTCCTGGCTTGCGTTAGTTCTCTGGCTGTTGAAACCATCTTTCCCGGCAAGCTCAATTGGACTTTCAGAATTTTTACAACTTCTTACCCCAATATTCATTCGTATTTCAAACTTTGGCCCCAGAGAGCGCTGGAACATCGCCCAAGTTCTGGGAGGAGTGCCCCTGTCGAGCTTGAAAAATCAAGCTTTCAACCCGACACAACAGAGCGTGAATGCATCGTTGACAAAGTGCTTCAAAATCGTGCCAAAAAATTACTTGGTTTCAAATAGCTTGGATTCTGAATCACTGAAATACCAGTTTTTACCGCCAAATCCCGATTCCTAAAATGCGAACTTGCGTCTTGTCAGAGTTGTTATTTACACAGATTAATAGTGCCCCCTTGTGATTTTCACAAATATTCAGAACTACCAAAGTGCCGTATCTTGAGAATCACACAAGGCACAGTGTGAGGATAAAGGAGTTCGATCTTGCTGTCTGAAAGATATTCAGTCCTATTTGAACCAATAACTATCGGTCCCAAGCAGTCAAAAAATCGTTTCTGGGCAACTCCACATGCTATTGGCTTTGGCAGCGACAATGCTGGCTCTGCAGCTGGGTATCGCGGGATGCGCGCTGAGGGTGGCTGGGGCGTAGTTTTCACAGAAGCAACCACCATCACCCCGGAAATGGACAAAACACCCCACCGAATGACTCGTCTTTGGGATGAAGGTGACGTCCGCAATCTAAAGCATGTTTCCGAGGCCATTCAAAAACATGGCGCTCTTGCTGGTATTGAATTGGAATATAACGCGGCAGTCGGTCCAATGACCGAAGGTCGCGGCCTCACACCGAGAAACGTAGTATCAACTCCTGGTGAATCATCACTTGCCGTTCCCTATGTTGGGGGTCTCATTGAACTTGACAAACAGGGAATTGAAGAAATCAAGGACATATATGTGTCTGCAGCACTTCGCGCGAAAGATGCTGGGTTTGACCTCATAACATTTCATTGCGGTCACGCCGCCTCAATACTTGCTCATTTCCTCATCCCTTATTACAACACTCGCACTGATGAATATGGCGGCTCTATAGAAAACCGTTCACGTTTCGCCCAAGAAATGCTTAAAGCAGTTCGTGAAGCTGTTGGGCCGGAGCTCGCTATTGGTTTGCGTTTAGGCGTTGACACACTTGACGAACCGTTTGGCTTAGGAGACCGAGGTATTCGATCAGACGGAGACACCCCACAGTTCCTCGCACTTCTCGATAACTACGTTGACTACTGGGATTTTGTGATAGGCGGATTCGATTGGGCGCAAGATGCGCAGTCCTCCCGAACGGTAGGAGAAAACTTCGAAAAGCCATATGTTGGTCACCTCAAGCAATACACATCAAAGCCTGTCGTAAACGTAGGCCGCTTGAACAGCCCCGACACCATGGTCGACATCATCAATGCAGGTCAATGCGACTTTATAGGTGCTGCAAGAGCAGGGATATCAGACCCTTTCTTGCCCGAGAAAATTCGCACAGGTCGTATCGGTGACATCCGTGAATGCATTGGATGTAATTACTGTGTGTCTCGAGATATTGGCACAATGCCAATTCAATGCACGCAAAATGCGACTACCGGCGAAGAATTTCGACGAGGCTGGAATCCTGAAGTATTTACCCCGGCAGAAAACCGAGAAAATGACGTACTCATTATTGGCGCTGGGCCGGCAGGAATGGAATGTGCCCGAGTTCTTGGTGGACGCCAATTCAGAAACGTTCACTTGGTTGATTCTGCCGCACACATTGGGGGCCACATCAACTGGGTCTCTAAGATTCCTGGAAGACATGAGTGGCGACGATTAATCGAATACCGCGAACACCAACTCAGCAAGTTGACCAACGTTGAAGTAATTCTCAATTCCGAATTCACTGCCGAAGATGCCCTGGACTATGGGGCAGGGATAATAATTGTTGCAACTGGGGCGCATTACAGCAGGGACGGCGTCGATCCATACACGCGTCTTCCTTTTGGATTAGATCCCGCTTTTGGAGAGAAACTACTAACCCCAGAACAAGTACTCCGTGACGATACTCCAGTTGGAAAGAGAGTCGTAGTTGTCGATTCCGACGGGTATTTCATGGGACCGGGAATTGCTGAGCTTCTTGCCAAAAACGGACATGAAGTCACGCTGGCAACTCGCGGGGAGCACATTGGCGAATACCAGCGTTACACGCGAGAGATTCCTCACACTCTTCGTGACTTGAGGAACCTCGGAGTCCGCCTCAAGACAGAAACTGCAGTAATTCCTTCTGGGGCATCAAGCGTCACTTTGACTTCGCATTCAGTTTCTGAAGAGGTTGAATTCGACAACATCATCTTGGTGGGTACCCGGATGGCAAACCATGGCATCTACACCGAACTAAACGCTCGAAAAGATGATTGGGAAGCAAACGAAATAAATAATGTATTCCGAATCGGTGATTCTGTGCGTCCCCACTTTATTGCTGAGGCAATATTCTCAGGACACCGTTTGGGCCGTGAAATTGATAGCGATGAACCAAGCCGTCCGTTGCCCTTTATTCGTGAACGCCGAATTATCGGATCCACAGAAAATGACTATGTCCTGGGTGCCAAATCACTTTCCCCAATCTATTAGAAAGTAAACCTGATGAACGCAACTAGTAAGAGTCCTCGACACGTATTAGTCACAGGAGCTGGAAGTGGCATTGGTGCAGCAGTGGCCAAAAAATTCTCCGAAGAAGGAGATTTTGTGCATCTGTTGGATATTTCCAAAGATCGACTGGATGCGGTTGCATCTGACCTACATGCGCACCGTTCGCAAAGTTACGTGGCTGACGTAACTGATTTTGATGCAATTCAAGAAGTTATCTCAGGAATCGTTACCGAGAAGGGTTCGCTCGATGTTCTCGCGGGATGTGCTGGAGTTTTTGATGGTTTGGCAGGCGTAGAAGCCACCACAAGAGAACTTTGGAACAGAATAATTGAAATTAATTTGACTGGAACATTTAATGTTGTAAAGCCAGTTGCTGAGCAAATGATTTCTCAAAAATCAGGCTCTATCATTCTCATTGGTTCAATTGCTGCCTCTCGTACTCTTCCAGATGGACTTTCATATGTTGCGTCCAAAGCTGCTCTCGAGGGTATGACTCGTCGTTTGGCAGTAGACCTTGGTCCCCACGGCGTAAATTGCAACATTGTAGCTCCTGGGGTTGTACGAACCAGCATTCGTGCAACCTCAGAAGAAATTCTCGGAGAACTCGTTCCTGACACCAATGTTGGTGTTGGCACCAGCCCAGAGCTTATGAACATGCTTATACCCATGCAAAGGGGTGGGCTGCCCGAAGAAATTGCAGATACCGTCTTTTTCTTGGCTAGCAAAGGAGCTGCCTACATCAGCGGTGACGTAATTCACGTCGACGGTGGCTGGATAGCGACCTAAGGAAAGACTTCAAAATGCCACTTAAATTACCCAAAGGAAAAAGACTTGCGGTTTCGCTGGGACCCGACTTTGACGCTCACAGTGTGTGGATGGGCACTTTTCGCACTTCGTCCCAATCTGCACTTTCACGAGGCGAGTTCGGTGCGGAAGTGGGCACTCCTCGGTTGCTGGAATTATTCAAGCGCTTCGAAATAACTACAACGTGGGCCATCCCGACTCACACAATGAAGACCTTTCCTGATGCAGTGGATTCAATCATCGAAGCAGGTCATGAAATTGCCGCTCATGGGGTTTACCACGAATATGTTCCAAAACTTGAACTTGAGGAGGAGCGAAGGCTCTTAGAACTTCAAGTTTCAATTCACGAGGAAATTGTTGGTAAGCGCCCTAGGGGATACAGGTCACCGGCACTTGATATCACCGATAACACATTGGATCTGCTTGTTGAAAATGGGTTTGAATGGGATTCATCTCTGATGGGTCGCGATTTCTACCCCTACCACCCTCGTCTCGTAACTTCTCTTGACTTAGAGAATGGCAACCAATTCGGCCTTCCGAGCGCGCTTTTGGAATTCCCTGTTTCATGGGCACTAGATGATTTCCCTGAACTTGAGCTAATCAAGGGCAACGCTACCCAACAGTCAAATGAGGTAGTGCTGAACCGTTGGATTGATTCATTTGACTTTGCGTATGAGAGATGTCCAGGGGGAATTATTACGTGGACCTTGCACCCACAAACAATCGGTAGAGCACACAACTTTGTCATGTTTGAAAAATTTCTTGAACATGTTGCAAGTCACGAGGGAGTGTGGTTCCCCACACTTTCAGAAGCAGCCGACTGTTGGTCGGAATAAGAAGCTCACAGAAAGGCACAATCCGTGAATAAGCATGTAACTGCTGGATTAAATGATGACCACATTGCGCTTAGAGGAATGGTTCACGATTTTGTGGACCAAAGAGTCATTCCGGTCGCCAGCGAACTAGAGGCAAAAAACGAATACCCTACAGAATTAGTAAACGAACTTGCAGAACTGGGCATGTTTGGGATTACTGTCTCAGAAGAGTTCGGTGGATCCAACGTGGACTATGTGAGTTACGGGCTGATTTTCGAAGAACTTGCCCGTGGTTGGATGGCTCTAGCCAGCCTTGTATATACGACAAGTTCAGGTGGCTACCTGATTGATACTTTTGGCACTCAGGAACAAAAGGAACGTTTTTTACCCGAACTAGTTGAGGGTAAACGTATGAGTGGAATTGCTTTAACCGAACCGTCAACTGGGACTGACCTTAAAGAAATCAAACTTACAGCGCGCAAAGACGGTGATAACTATATTCTGAACGGTTCCAAGATTTTTATTACCCACGCCAGACACGCAGACCCTCTTGTAGCACTGGTGAAAACTGACCCAACTGCGGAACCTGCTCATCGAGGTGGGATGAGTTTATTTCTTATTGAACAAGGAACTCCCGGATTTTCTTTTGGTAGCGACTACGACAAGTTAGGTCACAGAGGCCTAGAACTTTGTGAGTTGATTTTTGAGGATGCAATCGTTCCTTCTTCAAATCTGCTTGGCGGAAAAGAAGGGGAGGGTTTCTATCAAATGATGGCAGCACTGGACCGCGGCCGTATTTATATGGCAGCTGCTGCAACTGGAATAACCCAGGCAAGCCTTGAACGTTCGATTGAGTATTCCCAACAACGCGAGACATTTGGTAAGCCAATTGGTGAACATCAAGCAATCCAGCTCAAATTAGCCAACATGGCAACCGCTATCGAAGCATCGAGACTGCTGTATATAAATGCCGCGCTTAATACCGAAGCCAATGGAAGAGCGAGCATCGAGTCTGGAATGGCCAAGGTCTTCGCTACAGATATGTCAGTTGAGATGACTTACGAAGCAATCAAGATTCATGGTGGCTATGGATACATCAAGGAATTTCCTCTTGAAAGGTTTTTCAGAGATGCCGCCCTCATGCCAATTGGCGAGGGTACCAATGAGATGCTCCGCACTTTGATTGCTCGACAGCTGCTATCTGAGTAAGAGCATAAAAAACGAGCGTTTGGTCGATTTCGCCAAACG
>JBDLTY010000071.1:0-5227 GCA_039805585.1 Actinomycetota bacterium
GCGCATTCACATAATGCCCTGTTGGTTGTTGATAACACGTTTGCTTCCCCTTATCTGCAGCAACCATTGACACTTGGTGCAGATGTTGTTCTCCATTCAACAACGAAATATCTCGGCGGGCATAGCGACGTTATTGGTGGAGCACTTGTGCTCAATAAGAAAGAACTTGCCGAGAAAGTAAAGTTTCATCAAAACGCAATGGGTGCAATCGCAGGACCATTTGATAGTTGGCTTGTGATGCGCGGAATCAAAACTCTTGGCGTCAGAATGGATCGGCACTCGGAAAATGCGAAGGTCATTGCTGACTTTTTGACATCACATTCGGCTGTTACTGAAGTGTTTTGGCCCGGCCTTACTTCTCATCCGCAGTTCGACGTTGCCAAGAAACAAATGAGAAACTTTGGTGGCATGGTGTCGTTCAGAGTCAAAGGCGGAGAAACTAAAGCGCTTGATGTTTGCAACAAAACGAAGATTTTCACGCTCGCTGAATCCCTTGGTGGTGTGGAGTCTCTGATTGAACATCCAGGGCGAATGACGCACGCCTCTGCTGCAGGCTCACCACTTGAAGTACCAGCAGACTTGGTGCGATTGTCCGTTGGCATTGAAACAATTGACGACTTAGTTAAGGATCTTGAAGTCGCGCTTTCCTAGTTAGTTTGCAAGATAGGAAAGAAAATCCTGTTGGGTCAAAATGCCTTGCGGTCGACCGTTGTGCAGAATAATCAATGCACTTGAGGTCTCTAATTTCTTCAGTGCTTTCTTCACACTCTCACCCGTTCCACAAAACGTCAGCACTGGCTTCATATGAAGATTCACCGCATCTGACGCTGCATTCTTCGATTCTTCAAGGAGTGCAACTAGGTCTGATTGGTACAGGGTGCCAACAATTTCTGCAGCGGCAACGGGTGGTTCTTCTTTCAACACTGGAAGTTGAGAGACATCGAATTCTTTCATGATGTCGATGGCTGCCTGAATGGAATCCGTTGGATGCACATGAACAAGGGCAGGAAGTTCAGTGTTTTTCTTGGCTAGAACATGACCTACTGCATCGTCAGTACTTGATGATGTGAAACCATAGGAATCCATCCAGTTTTCATTGAAGATTTTTCCAAGATAACCACGACCACTATCTGGCAGGATCACAACAACAACTGCCTCCTTTGGAAGTGTCTTTGCAACTTTCAAAGCTGCAACCACAGCCATGCCGCATGATCCACCAACCAGCAGTCCTTCTTCGCGAGCAAGACGAAGTGTCATCTCAAATGACTCAGCGTCACTCACTGCAACAATTTCATCGATTGCAGACTTGTCATAATTATCGGGCCAGAAATCTTCTCCCACACCTTCAACCAAATACGGTCGCCCATCGCCACCTGAATACACAGAACCAACGGGATCCGCGCCAATGATTTTCACACTTCCATTACTCACTTCTTTGAGGTAACGCGACGTACCAACAATGGTGCCAGCAGTTCCAACACCAGCAACAAAATGAGTGACTTTGCCATCTGTGTCACGCCAAATCTCAGGTCCCGTTGATTTGTAATGGGCAAGGGGATTGCTTGGATTTGAATATTGATCTGGTTTCCAAGCGTTTTCTATTTCTTGGGAAAGTCGTGTGCTCACTGAATAGTAGGAACGAGGATCATCTGGTTCAACTGCATATGGGCAAACCTCAACTCGGGCTCCATAAGCGCGAAGAACATTGATTTTGTCTTCACTGACTTTATCTGGACACACAAAGACACA
Source organism: Actinomycetota bacterium (assembly GCA_039805585.1). Lineage (GTDB taxonomy): Bacteria > Actinomycetota > Actinomycetes > S36-B12 > UBA5976 > JAFMIT01. Next base: position 1,750 of record JBDLTY010000071.1, read on the forward strand.
GTTATATCCACGTTGTTGGGCGATGAGTGCAAGTCCGACACCTGTGTTACCACTTGTTGGTTCAACAATGGTGCCACCTGGCTTGAGTAATCCTGCAGCTTCGGCTGCATCAATCATGCTACCGGCAATTCGATCTTTCACTGAACCACCGGGGTTGAGGTATTCCACCTTCGCCAAAACTTTGGCTTCAATACCCTCAGTGACGCGATTGAGTTTCACAAGTGGTGTATTGCCAATAAGGTCTACGACAGATTCAAAGTAGCGCATAGGCTGAAGCCTAAGAGAATGGCTCTCGTTGCTTCCATCAACCCTAGAGTAATTTGGGTAAATGCGTTTACTGTCCTTGAACCTGCATTGCCGGCAGGAACAGGCTTGGCAATCGAATCTTGAAGTGTTGGCTGCATTTATTAGTTCAGAGAATATTGATGTTATCGCACTCCAAGAATGTGCTCAAGATGTTCGAGCAGTTGGTTTGAGCCAGGAAAATGATCTTGTCATTCTGCAGCGGTTTCTTGCATCTTATGACTTGAACTACGTAATTGATTGGGTGCAGACTCATATTGGTTTTGATACGTATCTTGAAGGACTTGGCATCCTTTCACGTTTGCCGATTCTTTCATCAAAGAGTTTCGTCATTTCAGCAACCGATGACATCACTGACTGGCAAACAAGAAAAGCACAGATAGTGACATTCGATGTTGACGGTGCTCCAGTGGAAGTCTGCAATCTGCATTTGGGGTTAGTGAATCGTGGTCTTGCTGAACTTGACACACTTTTAAGGCTTCATAATTTGGATGACAGCATTGTGGTGGGCGATTTCAATATTCCATCTGACTCTGAAACCTATGAGGCATTAGTTGCTCGCATCGAACAGCCTGATGCTTACCATGTTCTGAACGGGTTATCGGATCCAACCTTCTTTGAAGGTGCGCACGGCTGGGCAGAGGATGTCGGTAAGCGAATCGATTATGTGTTTTCAGGCAAATGCGTTTCAATCAAACGGGTATTTGACGGCAGGGATGAGCCAAGAATCTCTGACCACATGGGGCTTTTAGCCGACTTTGAGGTTTGAGGAACTAGACGGACAATGTACGCTATTTCATGAGTTTCACAGGAAGATTTACCGTGAGGAGACTGAAATGGCAGCAATTGGTCGCGTTCTCTTTGATCAGGCTCACCAGAATGCCTGGTCGATAACGAGCGAGGGCGCAGGGAAAATAAACCCACAAAACCCCAAAGATGCCGGGTATGTTGATGCTGCCGCTCTTCTTACCTCAGTTGGTTTTGAGGTGACAGCCTTGCAAGAGGGTCACTTCACCGATGCAGTACTTCAGGATGTTGATGTTGTCGTACTGCTTCATAGCTCCGCACCGGAATGGGAAAAAACAAATGGTGTTGGCTTGGCAACTCTCAGTCTTGATGAACAAGATGCGCTCGAACGTTTTGTTCGTCGTGGTGGAGGTGTTGTCGTATTCGGTGAGACTGAACATCCAAAATATCAAAATTCAGCGGCAGCCATCGCTGAACGTTTTGGTGTGAAATTGGAAAATGCAACTGTTCAGGACACAGTGAACAACTTCCGAGACGTTGCAACCTGGATTACAGCAGAAGCCTCAGCAAAAACCACATTCGATGTCTTTGCTCGGGTATCCCAAATCTGCCTTTATCGATCTGGCTATCTTTCAACCATCAGCAATGGGGATTTTCATCACACTTTTGCTGCAACATATGAAAGTGCAAGTCCGAGTGTGGTGCCAGTTGTTGTTGGTGTTGAAGCAGGTCTTGGCCGCGTCGTTGTTGTTGCTGACTCTGATCTCTTTGGTGATGATTCAATCCATGACTTGGATAACTTGGAATTTTGGTCCAATCTGATTTTGTGGGTAAGCCCTAAATCAAAAGAAGGTACATCTACATCGAAATTTGCTGCAGTTGAAACGGCATCTTGGCTCGAATTAATTGATGCGATTGAAGCAATTCGACCACTTCAGCAAAAGGATGGATCGGTTGATCTATCGGTTGTAGATAGAACAGAGATTGAAAAGCACGTCAACAGAATCACAAACTCAATTCGTGATTTGCTGCCATTCTTCCCTCATCAGGATGCCCAACTGAAGCAAACTATTAAGGATTTTGAAGCGTGGGTTGAAAATGGCTGCACAGTGCCCGACTTTTACAAATCCCTTGATCTTTTCCGACCGGAGCAAAAGCGTGAAGATGGCGTCAAACATCTTTCAGTGTTCCCGATGTATACCCAAAATGGTAATCCATCCCGCAACTTTGAAGCCGTCATTACCAATACCTATTGGCCAGATTGGCTCTCAGAACAAGAGCGAACCAAATACAACAATAAAGCATTTGTGCCAATTGAATTCGTTGGCTTTACTAAGGGTTACGACACTCATAGCGCCGTGCTCTTTCCTGAAACTGTGGCTATCCAGGGAGCAATGCAGTTCACCTGGGGTGGCATTTTCTGTGATCGAGAAGCAGCCCGTTTTCGAAAGATATCAGAGAGTGCTACGAGTCTTCTAAAACTTGCACTTCCCCCTGATGCCGAATTGCTTTTGAAGAATCAAAAACTTGCCCAAGACACCTTCGTGCTCTGGGATTTGATTCATGATCGCTCGCATAGTCATGGTGACTTGCCATTCGATCCATTCATGATCAAGCAACGAATGCCGTTTTGGATGTATGCGCTTGAAGAATTACGTTGCGATTTGAATACATATCGTGAAACATTACTGTTGGATGAAGAAGGTATTCACCTAGGTCGCTTCATACGAATTGCAATCTTGTTCGATCGCCTCCTTCGATTTCCAATTACAGGCGAGCGGGTTCGAAACTACGACGGACTTGCAGGTCAGATTATCTTCGCTCACCTTCACAAAAAAGGTGTGCTTCGCTGGACTGATAACACCCTCTCTATCAACTGGGACGAAGTAACAGATGCCATTGTTGAACTTTGTGAGCAAGTTGAGAGTTTGTATCGTGATGGCATAGATCGCTCACGTATAGCGCATTGGCTCAGCGCTTATGAATTCGTCTCTGGACTTGTCGAAGCACATCCAGCCTCAACCTGGGCAAAAGGCCGCGAAGCTTTGCCTCTTCAAGGTGAGCTCAAGGAATTAGTCAACGCCGTGCTTCCCGATGAGTTTCCGCTCAACGTGTTCTATGAAGCACTTCGAACCAAGCTAGGGCCTACTATTGCCGATGTTGTCGGTATAACAGGCTGAGGAAGTATGAACACAGTATGGCGAGGTTTCGCTTCAGATAATTATGCAGCAGCACATCCTGCTGTAATCGAAGCAATCATCAACGTGAACCAAGGACATCAAGTTGCCTACGGTGAAGATGACAGCACCAAGCAACTTCAAAGCCTTATCAAAGAACACTTTGGTGCTCACGCTGAAGTCTTTCCAGTGTTCAATGGAACGGGCTCCAACGTGGCAGCACTTTCGTCCTTGATGGAACGCTGGGAAGC
>JBDLTY010000072.1:0-6163 GCA_039805585.1 Actinomycetota bacterium
TGTGGGCTTGAGCCAGGTAGTTGAGTATCTAGCGCGCTATCTGTAATGACTACTGTACTTGATTTTGGAAAACCAGTTGTGGTGCTTGCACCAATGGCAGGCATCACCAACCTTGCTTATCGCAGATTGTGTCGAGAAACCAGCAGCACAAGAAATCCAAGTGGAATTCCCGCACTCTTTGTTTCAGAAATGATTACCTCCAGAGCACTAATTGAACGCGATGCTGAAACTCTCAGAATGACAACATTTGGTGTTGAGGAATCACCGCGGAGTTTGCAGCTGTATGGAGTCGACCCAGATGTAGTTTCAAAAGCAGTAGCAATGATTGTGGAAGAAGATCGAGCCGATCACATAGACCTCAATATGGGTTGTCCAGTTCCCAAAGTCACGCGAAAAGGTGGTGGGGCTGCGCTTCCATGGAAGCATCAACACTTCAAGAACATTCTCAAGGCGGCAGTTGATGCCTCACAAGGGAAACCTATTAGTGTCAAAATGCGAATGGGCATTGATGATGATCACATCACCTATCTCAAAGCAGGAGAGATAGCGGAGGAGATAGGTATCGCATGGGTGGGTTTGCATGCGCGTACCGCCCTGCAACTTTACAGTGGACAAGCACGATGGCAAGCCATCAAGATGTTGAAATCGCATATTTCAATTCCAGTACTGGGTAACGGTGATATTTGGTCTGGTAACGATGCGAAACGTATGTTTGAAGAAACCGGATGTGATGGTGTCATCGTAGGACGTGGCTGTCTTGGAAAGCCTTGGCTATTTGCAGACATTGAATTTGCGCTACGCGGTGTAGAGATTCCGACGCAGCCTGATTTCAGGGAAGTTGCTGACATGATGATTCGTCACGCGGAACTACTTGCCGATTATTTAAATGATGAGGCTGTTGCCTCGCGGGAATTTCGAAAGCACGTTGCCTGGTATACCAAAGGGTTTCGAGTTGGTGGAGAAACGCGGCATCGACTTGCCATGATCGATTCCATCAAGGAGTTACGAGAATTGCTTGCAACCATTGAAGACCAGCCGTACCCTCAATCAGTTCTCGATGAACCTCGAGGCAGATCCTCAAGCGCTAAATCCGTGGCACTTCCTGAGGGGTGGCTCGACAGTGATGAGTTATCTGACCTTTCTGAGTTGAGCAAGGCCGAACTAAGTGTCAGTGGCGGGTAGCATTGTGATGTCACTATGAAACGTATTTTCGGTGTTTTGCAAAAGGTGGCGCTCGCGGTGCTAGCCACTACTTTCGTAGTGCTTGTTGCTGCTGCCTTTACTGTGCTGCGCGATAGCAATCTCCGTTCACTTGAGAAAGCCGATGCGATTGTGGTGCTCGGCGCAGCGCAGTATGACGGAATTCCAAGTCCAGTTTTTCGAAATCGCTTAGATACAGCCGGTAAAGTTTGGAGTGAAGGTTACGCACCTGTGATTGTCACTTTAGGAAGTAACTTGCCCGGTGATGAAACAACCGAAGCCGCAGCAGGACGCGACTACCTTATTCTTCAATTTAATCCAGCACCAAGCAACGTTATCGCGATTGCAGAAGGTAATGACACTCTGACATCGCTCAAAGCAATGCACAACTATGCAAAAGAAAATGGTTGGAACCGGTTAATTTTCGTGTCTGATTCACTACATAGTGCTCGAATTAAAACAATGGCAGAGTCTTTGGGCTATAAAGCATTCACCACATCAGCAGACTCTGGTCCAGGATCGAGTTTCGAGCCGAGTTATTTCATCAAAGAAACAGCCGGAGTTGCATATTTCTGGTTGAGTCGTTTAGGTGATTCCCTGTGAGCATCCTGGGATATCAGCCAAGTGATATGCAACGGTATGTCAACGAGCCACCAAAACGTCAAACACGCAGCGCATTTGCTCGCGATCGGGCACGAATTCTTCACTCTTCGGCGCTACGGCGATTAGCCGCAAAAACACAAATTCACACTGCAGGCACGAATGACTTTTTGAGAACACGCCTGACACACACACTCGAAGTAAGCCAAATAGGCCGTGAATTAGGTGAAGCTTTTGGTTGTGACCCAGACTTGGTTGAAGTCGGTTGCTTAGCGCATGACATCGGCCATCCACCTTTTGGCCATAACGGTGAAGCTGCCTTGAATGCCATTATGCAAAATCATGGTGGTTTTGAAGGTAATGCCCAAACACTTCGAGTTCTCACTCGACTTGAATCGAAATCAATGACTGATGATGGCAAGAGTTTGGGGTTGAATTTGACCCGTGCCAGTTTAGATGCTGCAATCAAGTATCCATGGAGTCAAAGTGACAACCCAGTGAAATTTGGCTATTACGAAGATGATTATGAAGTGTTCGCTTGGGTGCGTAACACTGGAAATTCTTCCCAGTGTTTTGAAGCCCAAGTTATGGACTGGGCAGATGATGTTGCATATAGTGTGCATGATGTTGAAGATGCCATCGTTTCCAAACATTTGGACGTGAACATATTTAATTCCAAGGATGAGATGCGAGAAATTATCGCACTAGCGCAAGATCATTATCTTGAGGTTGATGATGAACTGTTACTCCAAGCAATTGATCGCCTTAAGAATCTGCCGTTTTGGATATCGTCATACGATGAAACTCAGCGTGCACTTGCAAACCTCAAAAATCTAACGAGTCTTTTGATTGGACGATTCTGCACCGCTGTGGTTGAAGAGACTAGGGCACAGTATCCACAACCGAATTTAACGCGATACGCCGCGCACCTTGTTGTTCCAGGTTGGGCACGCCACGAAGTTGCAATCCTAAAAACGCTTGCGAATAGATATGTCATGCAACGTGAGGGAGTTGAGAGTCTGCATCAGGAACAACAAGATAAGTTGACGTTTCTCGTGGACTACATTGTGCAAATGGATGGGAAGCCTCTTGAAACCTGGTTGCAGGATTCGTGGGTGCGTGCATCATCGGACACAGAACGTCTGCGAGTGGCGGTTGATCAGGTTGCAAGTTTGACTGATGTTTCTGCCGAGGCTTGGTATCAGCGTTTTTCAGGTGTTGACCTATGAGCAAGATCCGTGAATCAGATATTGCGTTAGTAAAAAATACTTCGCGCATCCAAGACATTGTCAGTGCGTATGTGAATCTCAAACCAGCAGGCGCTGGGAGTTTCAAAGGTCTCTGTCCCTTTCATGATGAACGAACTCCATCATTCCACGTAACACCCGCCCGCGGCTTCTATTACTGCTTTGGTTGTCAGGAAAGTGGCGACGTGGTGTCTTTCCTGCAGAAAGTGGAGAGCCTTACATTCATTGAAACTATTGAGAAACTTGCAAAGCATTACAACATCACGTTGCACTATGAAGAGGGATCGAATGCAAAATCGAACGTTGCATCACTGCGAGCCCGAATCGTTGCCGCACACGAATTAGCAATAAAGTTTTACGCATCACATCTTTCAGGTGAAGTTGTAGCAACGACCTATTTGCGTGAGCGTGGATTCGATGAAGACGTATGGAAAGAATTCGAAATTGGATACTCGCCAGAAGGTTGGGATGGGTTTTTGCGTCATGCTATGGCGCAAGGTTTTACAAATGACGAACTCTTGGCTGCAGGCCTCCTTTCACAAGGAAGTCGCGGTACCTACGACCGCTTTCGCGGTAGATTGATGTTTCCAATTCGTGACCTCAGTGGTGATGCAGTTGGATTTGGTGCTCGCAAATTGCATGACAAAGATGAGGGCCCGAAATACCTCAACACTCCAGAAACTGCTGCGTATAAGAAATCTCAATTGCTGTATGGGATGGACCGCGCTCGAAAAAGCGTGAGTCAAAGCCAACAAGTTGTCATTGTTGAGGGTTACACGGACGTTATGGCATGTCATCTTGCTGGAATTACAAACGCTGTTGCCACCTGTGGCACTGCATTTGGTGTTGAACACATTCGAATCATGCGACGGCTTCTACACGATGACGTAGCAAGCCAATCACAAGTCATTTTCACATTTGATGGCGATGAAGCAGGAAAGAAGGCAGCCCTCAAAGCATTTGAAGAGGACCAGAAATTTGTTGCCCAAACCTATGTTGCAATCGAACCGGCTGGTATGGATCCTTGTGAACTGCGTCAAAAATATGGAGATGAGGGACTACGAAATCTCATTGCTGCACGAGTTCCGATGTTTGAATTTGTCATTCGGCACAACCTTTCTCAATTCGACTTGAACATTGCAGAGAATCGCGCTGCAGCACTCAGTCAATCCGCTCCAATCGTTGGAAGTATCAAAGATCCAGTTTTACGAAATGAATACATCCGAAATCTCGCAGGTTGGCTTGGCGTTGAGATAGACATCGTCAAGCGCGCAATCGCCACAAAAACTCCATCAAATGTTGCTGTGCCAGGAAAAGCTCAGGATGCGTACGACCTGAAGAGGGTTGAACATCGAGTCGAATACGAAGCGCTGAAAGTTGTATTACAGCATCCAGATGAAGCGGCTGAGTGGTATCAAAGTATTGAGAGCGAAGCCTTTACAAGCCCTGCCTTACGAGCGATACATGAAGCGGTGTATCAGGAGTTTAGCCAGGATGGTTTTGCGCAAGGCAAACAATTTTCCGAATCCTTACGCCAAGAGTATCCACTGGTTGCTCAATTGCTCGTGGAACCACTTGAAATTCGTGCCACGCAAAGTGTCGCTGTGTATGTAACGAGTGTGCTTGCTCGATTGCTTGAACTTGACGCCTCGAGGCGTATTGCCGATCTCAAAGGTCAGGTGCAGCGCGCTCAAGAGGGAAGTGATGAGCAGGCGGCACTTTTTTCCCAGTTGATTGCCCTGGAGCAAACCAAACGCTTTTACAAAGACCACTCCCGTGGGCAAACCCTCGGCTAGTTGCTATTCTTCAGCCCCCATTCCTCCGTAGCTCAATTGGCAGAGCACCCGACTGTTAATCGGGTGGTTATTGGTTCGAGTCCAATCGGGGGAGCAAATTGGCAATCTCGAGCCTCGTTTGGCAAGATACCGCCCCTACCGAGGCGGACCCTCTAACCCCCCGGTTGACCAACTTGAGTTTGAGCGATTGTGCCCCACGCAATCGATGAGAACTCTTCGTCAACACAAAGGAGAACCACGTACGTGGCCGTAAAAATAAAGCTCAAGAGATTGGGCAAAATCCGCAACCCGCAGTTCCGTGTCGTTATCGCAGATTCGAAGACTGCACGCAATGGTCGTTCCATTGAAGAAATCGGTATCTATTATCCAAAAGAAGAACCATCACGCATTGAAATCAATTCCGAGCGTGCTTTGTACTGGCTTGGCGTTGGCGCTCAGCCAACTGAAGCAGTCATGGTTCTACTCAAGATTACAGGTGACTGGCAGAAGTTCAAGGGTTTGCCAGGAACTGAAGGAACATTGAAAGTGAAGCCTGCTAAGGTCGATAAGCGAAGCGTGTTCGCTGCTGCAGTTGAAGATGCTGCGAAAACCAAGTCAGAACCAGAGGCTAAGCCAAAGAAAAAAGCTGAAGAAGTTGTTGTTGAAAAATCTGAACCAGTGGCAAAAGAGCAGAGCAGTGAAGTTGTAGAAGAAACAACTGACGTTGTCTCAGAGCAAACTGGTGAGGAATCAACCTCAGAATAATCAAGGGGTTCACATGTTAGAAGATGCGCTCGAGCATCTCGTGCGAGGCATTGTTGATCATCCAGATGATGTCGTGGTCAAAGTGAAAAACAATCGCTCTGCAACAGATTCTCGTGGTGGTGGCCGATACCGTGGTGGCAAAACTTTTCAGGTCATAGTGAACTCTGAAGACCTTGGTCGTGTGATCGGTCGAAATGGTCGCACTGCCAATGCTTTACGAACTGTCTTGATTGCACTGAATCAAGGTCGAAACTTGCGAATCGACTTTGTGGACGTAAACGACAATTAGTGCAGAGCCTGCGGAGGGTTGTTGGCAGAATTGCCAAACCACATGGCGTTAGAGGCGAAGTTCAAGTTGAAATTCGCACTGATGAGCCTGAACTGAGATTCAAAAAAGGTTCTCAGCTGATTGCAGGTGAACAATTGTTGAAGATTCAATCGGCCAAATTTCATGGGAAATACATGCTCGTGAAATTTGAAGGATTTGATACTAGAAATGACGTTGAAGAACTTCGTAATCTCATGCTTGAGGTCGAGGTTGATCCAACTCTCACACCAGATGCTGACGATGAATTT
>JBDLTY010000073.1:0-7078 GCA_039805585.1 Actinomycetota bacterium
CTTGCAAAAGACTGGATTTCATTCACGTCATGCCGCAGTCCAATTTCGTGGTTCACATATTGAAAACCAAATCGCTCAAGGTGATGGGGGAATGAGTGCGTGCCATCGGGTGCAACACCAATAATTTCACCCCCAAGAATCTCGCGCATGCCCCTGCGTGAAAGTGAACTGACATCACACATCCCAAGCCGCTCGCGAATGATTCGAAAAGCATTTCCAAGGTGAAATACGGCAAAGACATGCTCTGTGCCCCAAGCTTCCTTCAGGACTTGCAGTGCAAGCTCGCGCTGCTGTTGCTGCCTTCGAGCCTCAAAGTGACGACTCTGTCCTGTACTAAATCCCGTCTGCAACGTATTGTGAGAAATCTCGGCGTATTCAGAGGGAAAAGGCTGACCATCAGTGCAGTCCCAATAGAGTCGCGAGCGTGTCATGGCGCTGAGACTAGTGGGAGTTAGGTCACAGTGTCGCTGGCTTGGGATGCCCCGCTCTTTTGAGCGTGCTGGGGTAACCTAGTGCCCTTGTTTGTGAAGGGACGGTATGAAGCGGACAGCCTTAGCCGTGTTTGCGCTCCTAGCCACTGCTGGGTGCAGTGTCGATGGATTCTTGCGTATGGGAATGCCGCAGCCTGCAACTGAAGAGGGTTCAATTGTCGTCAATCTTTGGACGAATTCTTGGCTTGCAGCGTGGGTGATTGGCGCACTTGTTTGGGGACTTCTGATCTTCGCGATTATTCGATATCGCAGAAAGCCAACAGACACCATTCCAGAGCAAACGAAGTACAACCTTCCGATTGAAATTCTGTACACAGTTGCTCCACTTATCATCGTCGTCGTCCTATCAGTGTTCACGTTTAGAGATCAAACAACGTTAACGGCTCTCACAGATAGACCAACCCAGACAGTAGGTGTCGTTGGTTTCAGATGGTCATGGACTTTTAACTATTTGGACGAAGATGTCTATGACGTTGGCACACCAGGAACGCGTCCAGTGTTGTACTTACCAATTGATGAAACAGTTAGATTTGAATTGACATCACCAGATGTTATTCACTCTTTCTGGGTGCCATCATTTCTCCACAAGATGGATGTCATTCCAGGACGTGTGAATAAATTTGAATTAACGCCGAATGAGCTTGGCACATTCGCTGGTAAATGCGCTGAACTCTGCGGTGCAGACCACGCGCGAATGCTGTTCGATGTCAAAGTTGTATCGCGTGCTGAATTTGAGGACTATATGCAGAAATTAAGAGATGCAGGGCAGATTGGCGCACTTGAATCTGGTCGAGTATCTGATGCGGCAGGAGGCACATCATGACGTTACTTTCGGAGCGACCAGCCGAACAAATACCACAGCCTCGCCCTGAGCGACAAGAGAGACTTGGTCGAACAATCGTGAAGTGGATTACCTCCACAGATCACAAAACTATCGGCTATATGTACCTCATTACCTCAATGGGATTTTTTGCAATCGCTGGCCTGATGGCACTTGCAATTCGAGCCGAATTGGCACGACCTGGATTACAGTTTTTGAGCAACGAGCAATACAACCAATTGTTTACAATGCACGGAACAATTATGTTGTTCCTCTTTGCAACCCCACTCTTCGTTGGATTTGCGAACATCATCATGCCACTACAAATCGGTGCGCCAGATGTTGCTTTTCCTCGCCTGAATATGTTGGGGTATTGGCTATTCCTCTTCGGTGGAACCATGGTTGTTTCAGGGTTTTTAACGCCCGGGGGAGCTGCGAGTTTTGGCTGGTTTGCCTACGCACCACTTTCCAACGCAGTTAATTCGCCAGGTGCTGGCAGTGATCTTTGGTTGCTTGGTTTAGCGCTAGGTGGTCTTGGAACAATTCTTGGTGCGGTGAATTTCATTACGACGATTTTCACGATGCGAGCTCCAGGCATGACGATGTTCCGAATGAGTATTTTCACTTGGAACACGTTGCTGACGAGCGTTCTCGTGATCATGGCATTCCCAGTTTTGGCAGCTGCTTTGATTGTGCTCGAGGTTGATCGTAAATTCGGTTCCGTTGTCTTCGATGCGGCAAATGGTGGTGCAATCTTGTGGCAACATCTATTTTGGTTCTTTGGCCATCCTGAGGTGTACATTCTCGCGTTGCCGTTCTTTGGAATCGTTTCAGAGATCTTGCCGGTGTTTTCTCGTAAACCGATTTTTGGTTACAAAGGCTTGGTATTTGCAACAATTGCAATCGCAGGCTTATCAATGGCTGTCTGGGCGCATCACATGTACGTCACAGGTGCCGTGAGTCTGCCCTTCTTTGCAGCAATGACCATGCTCATCGCCGTTCCAACAGGGGTGAAGTTCTTCAACTGGATTGGGACAATGTGGGGAGGGTCGTTGACCTTTGAGACCCCGATGTTGTGGTCTATTGGTTTCCTTGCAACCTTCCTCTTCGGTGGTCTGACAGGTGTACTACTTGCTATGCCACCGCTGAATTTTCACGTAAGTGACTCCTACTTCGTAGTGGCACATTTCCACTACGTTGTATTTGGCACAGTGGTCTTCGCAATGTTTGCAGGATTTTACTTCTGGTGGCCAAAGTGGACTGGAAGAATGCTCGATGAACGACTTGGAAAACTTCATTTCTGGCTGTTGTTTGCAGGTTTTCACACTACGTTCCTGGTTCAACATTGGCTTGGTGTTATGGGAATGCCACGTCGGTATGTTGATTACCTTGCCAGTGATGGCTTTACTGAATTGAATATGATTTCGACCATCGGTTCGTTTGTTCTTGGTGGATCAACGTTGGTCTTCTTCTACAACGTCTATAAGACGTATAGGTTTGCTCCGAAAGTAACGTCAGATGACCCCTGGGGTTGGGGAGCGTCGCTTGAATGGGCTACCACTTGTCCGCCTCCTCGACACAACTTCCACAGCCTTCCACGAATTCGCTCTGAGCGTCCAGCCTTTGATCTGCATCATCCGGAGGTGAAGCATGAAGATTGAGGGTGGTCTTTTCGTAGGAGGAGCGTTCTTCTACTTCATTATTACCGCAATTTATGCTTATGTAGCAGGTGACGTGATTGGTACGACTGTCTTGCTCCTTACAGGTAGCTTATCAATCATCATCGGCTCTTACATTCTCTTCACAGGTAAACGAGTCGGAACTCGCCCAGAAGATCGGCTTGATGCTGAAATCGCTGAAGCAGATTCCGAATATGGTTTTTTCAGCCCGCATTCATGGTGGCCATTGCCAGTTGCAGCAGGTGCAGCAATGACATTCACAGGTTTAGCGTTTGCGAATTGGATAATCGTGTTAGGACTTACTGTCCTTATGGTTTCAGTGTTCGGATGGCTTTTTGAATATCACCGAGGCGACTTCACGGAATAGTTCGCCACTGAAAGTCGCAACACCACAATGCCAGATAGAAAGAGCGTTACTGCAAGCCCATTCGTGTAGCTAAAGCCAGCAAAATTCACAATTCGACTTGGGAAACCATAAAGTCCAGAGCCAGCAAGTCCAAGTAGTCCAAAACCACTCAAGATCACAGAGGAACTTGCAAGAAGTGTGCGCCACCAATCTTTATTCTCGCTGGGTTTGGCGTCTAAGACTGGAATTCTTAAATGTTCAAGTGGCCAAATGATTTGAACAAAAAGATAAATGGCAGCAAATGCAAAGAGCCAGTACAGAACTGTCGCATTCCAAAAACCTGCCTCTGGCATCACGATAGTGCCTTCAAGTGATGTTGCGGGGGAAAGACTCAGCGCCTGCAATGCCAGTGCAATGCTCATAATCATGGGTATATGCCAAAGATAGATTGTCATTGCTCCTGCGTTGATTGAAACGACTGAATTCCAGATTCGTTCCCTGCTCGATAAGTGCGAAATCAAAGGTTTTGTAAGACTTAAAATTGTGAGAAAGAGCATGCCGTGAAGGGCCATAAGCACGGTTGGTGGCGCAACATTGGAGAACTCATCCGAAGGTAACCCGACAAGACTAACAGGGTAGATGCCGTTCAATACCAGTAGAAGCTCGGTTGCCAGTAGCAAGAAGAATGCGATGAGATTGAAGATTTTGGAAAGCGGGCGAACAAAAAAAGTTCCCATGAGCATGATCAAAAGCCACACGAAAAGGAAATTGAGTATGCCCAGCACTTCGTTCAGTTGAAAACGTAAGATGTCAATACTGACTACAGCGAGGATGAGAACGACAACGCCGATGTATCTAGGAATCTTAAGCAGTAGTGGAAAGAGTGCCGTACACAAGATATACACTCCAAGAAACCACAAGAGTTGCGTAACCATCAACAGGTATATGCGCATAAATGAATCATTGAAAATATAGCCAAGGCCCCATCCGAGCACAATCATGATTGCTAGGTAGGTCAGTGTCGGTGAGAGAAGACGAGAGATTCTCTTATAGAGCCAGGTGGAATATGTGATGTCTTTGGATTGTATCGACAAGAAATTCGCCGCCCCACCAGCGATAAAGAAGACCGGCATAATTTGAAAGAGCCATGTCAACCAATGAAGTCTGGTGTCGATTGCAAGAAGGTTTCCAAGAACAACATTGTTCTCACCCCAATAGACCATTCCCATCACGGTATGACCCACTACAACCAGTAGCAAGGAAAGAGCGCGGATTGCATCTATCGCTCTATCGCGTTGCGCCGTGACTTCGTGAGCACGCGACTTGGCTAGTGTGCGCAGTAGCACTTAGTGACTCGGTGAATCAGCAGACTCTGAGAGTTCCTGCAGATGATGTTCGGCCGCCTCTAATTCAGCCTGAGTTGGCTTTGGAACGTTGTCCGCATAGTAGAAGTGGGAAACTTTTGCTTGCAGGCGTTTGCGCCAACTTTGCGGTACTGCCACACCCTCTGAATCCGTTGCGGCAGGAAGAGCAATCGGAACAATATCCACTTTCGAAAGAATCTTTGCTTTTTCTTTCTCCGAGATTGGTGCATGAATCTCAATGAATTCGCCATGTGGTAGGCGCAAGATTTGCCCAGTCTCGCGACCGTGAAGGAGTTTGTCGCGATCTCGCCTTTGAAGTGCTAAGCAGATGCGCTTGGTTATGACAAACGCGATTGCGGGAACAATGAAGAGTGCAAAGCGCAAAGTCCACGTAATTGCGTTGATCGATAGCCCAAATGCAACGGCGATAATGTCATTACCACCAGATATCCAAAGAATTCCATAGAACGTAATTGCCATCACACCAAGTGCAGTTCTCGTTGGAGCATTACGTGGACGATCAAGGAGGTGGTGTTCTTTCTTGTCGCCAGTAGCCCACGCTTCTATCCATGGGTAGAGCATGAGCAATGTGAACATGATGCCTGGCAATACCAACGTAGGAATCAGCAAGTTCAAGCTGAGCGTGTAATTGATAAGCGTAAATTCAATGGCTGGCATGATTCGAGTCGAACCGTCGAGGAAGCCCATGTACCAGTCAGGTTGTGAACCTGCGCCAACTGCATTTGGAACGTATGGACCAAACATCCAAACGGGGTTAATTGTCGCGATTGCAGCCATAAACACCGTGACACCAAAGACAATGAAGAAGAAACCGCCGGCTTTAGCCATATACACTGGCATTAACGGATAGCCGACGACATTCTTTTCAGTTCGTCCAGGTCCAGGAAATTGTGTGTGTTTGTGGTACGCAACTAGCAACACGTGCACAGCAATCAATGCCAACATGATGCCTGGAACTAGTAGCACGTGAACGATATAAAGCCTTGGTATGAATTCTGTGCCAGGGAACTCTCCACCAAAGACGAGAGACGAAACCCACGAACCGATAACCGGAATCGCAAGCATGATGCCTTCAGTAATACGAAGCCCTGTTCCTGACAATAAGTCATCTGGCAATCCGTATCCTGCAAAGCCTTCAACAATTCCCAGAATCAGCAATAATGATCCGATAACCCAGTTCACTTCGCGTGGTCGTCGGAATGCTCCAGTGAAGAAGATTCGAAGCATATGCACTGTCATCGCAATAATAAAGAACAGTGCGGCCCAGTGATGAATTTGACGCATGAGTAGTCCGCCGCGAACATCAAACGAGATGTTCAAAGTTGATGCATACGCCTCAGTCATCTTGACACCTTTAAGTGGAACGTAGGAGCCGTTATAGACAATCTCGGTCATGGATGGAACAAAGAAGAATGTGAGGTAGGTGCCGGAGATTAAAAGAATGATGAATGAATAGAGCGCAATTTCACCAAGCATAAATGACCAATGGTCGGGGAAGACTTTGTTCATTGCGGTACGGAGAATCCCTGCACCACCAAAACGATCATCGGCCCAGTTCAAGACACGGGCTTTACGGCTTCGCTTGACGCTCATGACAACTCCCAAAAACTTGGCCCTACAGGTTCAGCAAAGTCACCTCGGGCAATGAGGTAACCCTCAGAGTCAATTGTTATACCTAATTGCGGCATCCGCCTGGCGGCGGGACCAAAAATTACTTTTCCACTATCGGCAAGGTCGTATGTGGACTGATGGCATGGGCACAGAAGATGATGTGTGCGCTGCTCATAGAGTGAAATTGGGCAACCAACGTGGGTACACACCTTTGAATACGCCAAAATTCCGTCATAATCCCAAGGTTCTTCCACTGTGCCACCTTGTTGTGACACGATCTCATCTGGACTGATTCTGACAACGATGATCACTGACTTAGCTCGTTCGTTAAGGTTCTTCACTTCTTCTTCAAGTTCGTGAAGCCCTTCCGGAACTGCGTTGATGAGATTGCCGATTGGAACATCTTCAGGGCGAATTGGCTGGTATGAGACGTCGGTGAGAAGTCGTCGACCCTGTGACCACATGGTACGAAAACGCTCATCGCCCGGCCCTGGACCTAAGTCACGTAGCAGTACCACAAGGGGGACTGGGAAAAGCGCAAGTGCAGCAAGCAGCGTTCGTCGGATGAGGGGGCGCTGCATCACACCTGAATCAGCAGCGCCAGCATTAAAGGTTTCAACGATTTCAGCTTTTTCTTGCTCAGAAGAGCCAAAATCGTGACGCTCTTCTTCAACTTCAACATCTGGCATGAGTTTCTTCGCCCAGTGGATCGCACCAGCTCCAATGAAAAAGATTGCTAGTCCCAT
>JBDLTY010000074.1:0-4307 GCA_039805585.1 Actinomycetota bacterium
AATACGACCTTGGTTGTCAATAAGTGGCAAGAGCGATGAAGCGACCTGCTTGAGTTTAGACACTTCACGCCATCGCAGAATCTGCTCCACCACTTTGTCTTTGGTTTCAGTAAAAAGCTGGTTAAGCGCTTCTGCATCTGTTGTATAGCCTGTCTTAATCTTTTTTGTTTTAGGCAATTTGCGTACGTCAAATAAGACTTCTTGTAGTTGTTTGGGGCTTGCAATATTGAATGATTGACCTGCTTCAGCTTCGGCTTGTCGAGCTGCTTGCTCCATTTGCGATTCAAAAGTGTGCTCAAGGTCTTTCAACTTTGAAATATCAACCTGTATTCCGCGATCTTCTATCACGGCAAGGATTTGAAGAATAGGTAAGTCGATCGACGTTAGAATTTCAGCATCCGTCTCACTAACAAGTTTCAAGAGGTGCAGGTCCAGGTCAATGAGCGAGTTTAGATATGCGCGTGCTAATTTCTCATAGTCAGGGAATAGGCCATCGTCATGCTCAAGGTTGAGATCCCGATTCAAATAGGTCCTAACCGCATCAGAGAATTCAAGAAGTCGAGTGCCAGGGTTTTCAAGATACGCAATAAGTTGCAAATCGACCTTGAGTGAAAGTTGTTTACCTTTTCTCAAATATACCTTCAGCAGGGATTTGGCGTCATACACAACTAGGTTTTGAAGATTCGCAATTTCATCCATAATGAGTTTCGAATCTTTCGGAGAGTCACCAGTACTGAACCACAGGATCGATGAGCCATCACTCAGTGCCACTGTTGCGATATCGTCATTTGATATCAAGAACCAGCCGTATACACGTTCTGCCTTCGCGTATTCCCTCACCATGTTTACTGACAAAGGTTGAAGATCATGCAGTGCATGGTTGGCTGTTGGCTCAATGACCTTCACTACTTGTTGAGCAAAATGAGTGAGTAGCTTTGCTCTTGTTTGTTTGAAACCTAACTTGTCCATCATGTGCTGAATTTTCAGACTATCTCCCTGACCGACCAATAACGTACTAATGATCACATCGATTGGTACATCTACCCGCAGAACATTCAATTCGAGATTCAAATGTACCTGTGATTCATGTTCAGCGAGGGATTGTGCAACCTTGCCTTTCAGTTCCGATTGATGCAAGAAAAGGTTCTCAATGGTGTCAAACTGTGATATCCAGGCTGCTGCCGTTTTCTCGCCAACGCCAGGGACCGACGGCAAGTTATCACTGGTATCTCCACGAAGGGCTGCATAGTGAGGGTACTGCTCAGGCGTCACACCATATTTTTCAAGCACTTTTTCAGGCGTAAACCTGCCTAAATCCTTCACACCTTTTAAAGGAAAGAGCACAGTGATATCGCGTGAGACCAACTGAAAGCAATCGCGATCTGAAGTAAGTATGTCCACTTGAAAACCCTCTGCAACAGCTCGATGGGCAAGGGTCGCAATGACATCGTCGGCTTCAAATCCTTCTGCAGTAAATGTTTGAACGCCACAGGTTTCCAGCAATTCTTTGAGTATGGGCACCTGCACTTTAAATTCCTCTGGCGATGCCGCTCGCTGAGCTTTATAGTGCTCGAAACGTTCAGAGCGAAATGTCTGCCTGGAATGATCAAAGGCAACTGCAATGTGAGTGGGCTTTTCTTGCTCGACCACTTGGGTCAACATCAAGAGAAATCCATGTAGTGCGTTAGTGGGAGTTCCATCGGGAGCGGCAAAGCTCTCAACAGGGAGTGCATAGAAAGCCCTGTACGCAAGAGAGTGACCATCAATGAGAAGAAGTCGTTTGACGTCGCTCAGAGGCTTTGGCATGTGCGTAGCCTATGGTTTGCTTATGACTTCAGAGAATGAGATTAACAAATTTGCACAGAGTCGTGGTGTAGGACCGCTTGGTACCACAATGGGCATTAAAGTCCTAGAAGCGAAAGCAGAGAGGGTGGTTATGACGATGCCAGTTGAAGGCAACACCCAGCCGCTTGGTCTCTTGCATGGAGGTGCGAATGTGGTCCTGGCTGAATCTGCAGGAAGTCTCGCTGCCAATCTATACGCCCAACCAGATGGGTTTGCGGTTGGAGTAGATATCAGCGCAACACATCTTAAAAGTGCAACACAGGGAACAGTGACAGCAGTTGCTACCGCTCTACGACTTGGCAAGACCATCGCTGTGTACAACATTGAAATTCGCGATGATGCTGGTGATCTCACATGCGTATCGCGACTTACCTGCGCAATAAAGCCAAAGCGCTAAACAAACATTTGTGCAAAAAGAACCGCATATGGAGCGATGAAAAGCGCTGGAATCAAATTACCTATCGCAATGTGTTTGATGTTCAATAACTTCATCGAAATTCCAAAAAGTAAAAGCCCACCAACAACTGTCAAAGCAGTAACTTGCACATCATTCCAAACATTTCCAAGAGCAAATCCAATTGCAGTGAAGAGTGCCTGATACAAGCCAACTGATATTGCTGAGAATGTAACACCCCACCCGAAACTTGCTGCGAATGCAATTGAGGCAAAGAAGTCGAGCGTTGATTTGAGAATCAGTTTGTCAATACCTAAACCCATCGCATCATCAAATGCACCCATGATGGCAAGTGGCCCAATACAAAAAACGAGTGAGGCAGTGACGAAACCGATCACAAAGTTGCTTTCTTGAGTACTCACTTTTCGTTTCAGGCTTTCACCTAGAGACTCCAATCGATCTTCAAATTTCAGAATCGATCCGATGAAACCGCCCAAGAGCAGAGCAAACAAAACAACGAATATTGGCCACGTGCTACCGATGGCATCAATTAATACGGGAGAAGCGATAGCAGCTACTGACAGAGCCGCGCTGAGGCCAGTAATGAGTCCTAAAATGTCTGTTGTAAGCGTTCGCAATGAGTGTGAGAATTTGTGGCCAATCAGGCTTCCTATCGCTCCACCTGCCACAATTGCTATAACGTTGAGAAGCGTTCCTGCGCCAACCACGTAAAACCTCTCTTGTATCTACCCCCGCCGTAGCGTACGAGCCTCAAAGTAGACTTCGCCTCCCATTGCCCTTGTGGCGGAATCGGCAGACGCGGCGGACTCAAAATCCGTTTCCGAAAGGAGTGGGGGTTCGACTCCCCCCGAGGGCACTACACCACGAGTCGGTGGCGTATCGAAGAGATTTTCGCGAGCAGGCCATTGAGAAATTGTGGAGAATTCTCAGTACTCATCTCAGCTGCCAAACTCACTATTTCACTAATGGTTGCTTCATCCGGAATATCCTGGCAATAGAGCAGTTCATATACCCCAACTTGTGCAAGACACTTATCCAAACTTGGCATTCGTTCTGTCTTCCAGCCTTCTGAATACGTATCAATCACATCAGTAATAGTGGAAACATGTGCTGCAATACCATTGAGCAGCAACAGGGTGAACTCGTTGTACGTGGTCACTCCTTGCTTTTGAACACGTTCTAACGCATCTATTATTGATTCGCCACGAATGTCCGCTTCGTACAAGACTTCAACGGCTTTGCGGCGACTCTTTGTACGTGATCCCACTAGTTGTTTACACGACCTAGATATGAGCCATCTCGCGTGTCTACTTTCACTTTCGTTCCATTTTCTATGAAGAGTGGCACTTGAATCTCATAGCCGGTTTCAAGTCGCGCTGGCTTGGTTCCACCAGAGGAACGATCACCTTGTAAACCTGGCTCTGTGTATTCAATCAGGAGTTCAACATTCGCAGGTAATTCGACGTAGAGTGGAAGACCTTCGTGCATTGCAACTATTGCAACTTGGTTTTCGAGCATGAAATTCACGGCATCGCCGACGATACTGGGTTCGATTGTGATTTGGTCGTAACTAGCCGTATCCATAAAAACAAAACCAGTGCCATCGTTGTAGAGGTATTGCATTTCGCGTTTGTCAACATTGGCTGTCTCAACTTTGACTCCAGCGTTAAAT
Source organism: Actinomycetota bacterium (assembly GCA_039805585.1). Lineage (GTDB taxonomy): Bacteria > Actinomycetota > Actinomycetes > S36-B12 > UBA5976 > JAFMIT01. The sequence continues at coordinate 3,933 of JBDLTY010000074.1, forward strand.
GTCTTTTCTACTACCTTGCCTGTGACAACGTGTTTCATCTTGGTGCGTACGAATGCTGGACCCTTGCCAGGCTTCACATGCTGGAATTCAACCACCGCCCACAACTCATTGTCGATATTCAATACCATTCCGTTTTTCAAATCATTTGACGTTGCCATACATATCCTTACTCCACTACGGCAAGTGATTTACTCACCTGCGTTAAATTCCTGCTCCCCTGATTTAGTACGACGAGAGTGTCCTCAAGTCGCACCCCACCTTTACCTGGAAGATAGATACCAGGCTCCACAGTTAGGGTCATTGACTGGGCAAGCGTAATGTCTCGTGAGCCATGAATTGGAATCTCATGGATTTCAAGTCCTATCCCATGCCCAG
>JBDLTY010000075.1:0-3174 GCA_039805585.1 Actinomycetota bacterium
ACTTCGAGAATCACGTAACGATGTGGTGTCTGTTTAAAGATAGATGTTCGATAACCAAAATCACACTCAGACACTGAAAATGTTTTTACTTTTTCTTCAACTCGGTCAAAGGTTTTTACCCTAGCAATACTTTGACTGACATCTTGTCCATATGCTCCAACATTTTGAATTGGTGTTGCACCAACCCGTCCCGGAATAAACGATAAGGCTTCCACACCAGACCACTCGTTGGAAATTGCATGAGAAACAAACTCATCCCAATTCACACCTGCTTGAACTCTCACCATAGCACCTGAGCACGCATCTGTTTCAACGTCAATACCTTGAGTTTGAATCTGAATAACGACTCCATGAAAATTAGTATCAGCGATGACGAGGTTACTACCAGAACCCAAAATGAGTATTTCCGTGTCCTTATAGGTAGTGAGTACATCAAGTAACTCGGCTTGCGTTTCAACGACCACAAATGTTTCAGCCACTCCACCTACACGCAACGTGGTGTGATTCGAGAGAAGTTCGTTCTGCAGTATATGCATTGCCAAAGCCTATGAGGTGCGCTTTGCAAGAATTTCCGTTTTCCCTCTGAATTTTGAAAGCAATCGATCGTAATTTCGTTTCGATTCTCGGTTTCGAATTTGTTCATCACTATCGTGATAGCCGTGATGTCGTGCTTGGTGGCACGGTAATTCGTCTACAAGAGCAAGCAATTTGTAGCCCTGAGAGCGAAGTTCCAAAGACCATTCCAAATCGGCATTTCGGTAGAACTTGGCCTTGGAGTCAAAAGGGTGGCGTAGGAATACATCACGTTTAACTACAAGGAGATAACTTAGAAGTGCATCAACCTCACCTACTGCACTTTCGAAACTCAGCCAATCACTTTGAATATTCGCCCCTTTCCAGCCAACTGCTACAACTTCGTTCCGTAATGCATTCACAAGAGGACTAAAAGCATCGCCATCTAGAATCGTTGAGACATCCAAAATGATGACATTCTCTGCTTTTACTGCCTGAATGAGGTGGTTGAACGCGTGACCCCAACCAACATCGGATAAGGTCTTTTCAACAATCTTTACTTCAAGTCGATTCACATGATGGTTGGCGAACTTTGTGAGTTCGATATGCATATCACCATCGTTACTTAAATCAAGCAGTGCGATTGGCAACGAGGTGTGTACCAGAACGTGTTGCAGACATTCAAGCGTATCCTCGAGCCACCCATCAACAACGAGACACACAACTGTGCTTTGATTTGAAAAAGCAATCGAGTCTGCCTTTAAGTCTTGTAGCGATTGCAGTGGAGTGAATGTTTGCGCTTCAAGTTCAAAACCATCTTTGGTGTCGAGTACTTTGAAGCCAAGAGAAGCAATCTGGTCTCTAAGTCGGTCCGCTTCTTGCCAGTTTTTTTCGTTTCTTGCCTCTAACCTCAATCGCGCCAGCTCTGTGGCTTCCTCGAATTCGTTCATTAATCAATCTGAACAATCGCATAGGCGCGCATTAAAACTTTTTTGCCACCAGATACCGCTGACAAGTCAATCTTGACACTACCATCATCACGAACTTCGGCAATCGTGCCAGAAAACTCCACAGCAGTACCGTAATCATCATCCGGCACAACAACTGGTTGCGAGAAACGAACACTGTACTCAGTGATTGCAACAGACGAGCCGAGCCACTGCGTTACAACATTAACGGCATGTCCCATGGTGAGCATGCCATGCGCAATAACGTTTGGTAACCCAACTTCTTTCGCTACACGCTCATTCCAATGAATCACATTGAAGTCGCCTGATGCGCCCGCATACCGAATCAAGTCTTTGCGAGTGAATGCAACTGTGATCCCTCGAAGTTCCTTGCCAACGGAAAGTGCCACCCTATCGATAGTCATATCACTCACCGCGCTCTACAAGCGTTGTCCACACCTGACATACCAGGAGATTTGCGGCATCGTAAAGGTCTCCTCGTAAAACAATTGAATGATGTGTTCCAATTGACTTCACATCCTCAATAACTGTCGTTACTCTGAGTTCATCACCCGCGATGACGGGGCGCTTATAAACAAATCGTTGCTCACCATGAACCACGCGTGACCAATCAATACCAACTTGTTCGTTTGCAGTGACGTGATTCATCAACTCAAGTGTGATGACAATTGGAAATGTAACAGGTGCAACCACATCGTCAAAGCCGTGGGCTTTGGCGCTTGCTACTGAATGACACAGCGCTGAGCGTTCGCCCACTGCAGTAGCGAACTCGCGAATCTTTTCACGCCCAACCAGATAGGTTTCAGCGGAATCAAAACTGAGTCCGATACTCGTGGTCTTGACAGCCATTTGAAAATCGTAACGAATTAACGAGTTTCTTTATGCACTGTGTGCTTGGAACATACCGGGCAGAATTTCGACAACTCGATGCGATCTGGATCGTTTCGTCGATTCTTGCGCGTGATGTAGTTGCGTCCCTTACAGTCGCCACACGCGAGAGTAATTTTTGGTCGGACATCGGTTCCTTTTTTCGCCATGAGCGACTCCTTGCCTTGTTCGGTGCTGCAGGTGCAGCGTTTTTTGTAGCGGAGGCCGGATTTGAACCGGCGACGCAGCGATTATGAGCCGCTTGCTCTACCAGGCTGAGCTACCCCGCCCCCTCCCACTGGTGTGGGAAGCGAGCCCCCTTACGGAATCGAACCGTAGACCTTCTCCTTACCATGGAGACGCTCTACCTACTGAGCTAAGGGGGCGTAGCCCGCGAAGAATAGTGCAAGCAAAGTCTGGCCCTGAAATCCGCTTCAGGATTGGATTACCCTCTAGGCGTGAAAATAGCTGTAGTTGGCACGACAGGTTCAGGCAAATCGACTCTTTCAGAGTTTTTATCGCACCGACTACATCTGCCCTGGATTGAACTTGACTCACTGTTCCACTTACCAAATTGGCAAGGAGAAAGCACCGACAAGTTCCGAGAAAAACTCAAAGCCGACATGGAGCGATCGATGAGCGTGGCTGATGGCTGGATTATTGATGGTAATTACATGGGCAAAATCGGAGATTTAGTTTTGCAACAAGCCGATGTTGTTGTGTATTTCAACCTACCCAAGCGAGTCGTGCTGTATCGAGTCATTAAGCGCTCTCTTAAACGATCTATTTTTCGCCAAGAACTATGGAATGGTAACCGGGAACGACT
>JBDLTY010000076.1:0-3258 GCA_039805585.1 Actinomycetota bacterium
CTTGAGGATCGAGGTCAATGACCAGAACTTGCAAGCCTGATTTGGCTAAGGCGGCAGCAAGATTGACCGTTGATGTGGTTTTGCCAACTCCACCTTTTTGGTTTGCAACGGTGATTATTCTGGTTTCGAGGGGTATTGGGAACTCTGTTCCACGTGAAACATCTTCAGTCATCGGACTCCTGTTCAGGAGCCTAGTTTGCCACTATGCCTGACGGATTTGAATAACGGTGGTCGCAGGATTTATGAGATCTGCTCCTACCTGTAAAACCTTGCCTGTAAGGTGCCTTTTCGTGAGGAAACCTTGAGCTTCCTGAAGTTCCGTAGCAGCCTGTTCACCCTTCAGGGGTAGGAGTTGGCCATTTGGAGAGACGAGTTTCCAGGTGAGCTTGAGGAACTTGCTGAGATTTGCAACGGCCCTTCCTGTTACCACATCCCACTGTTGATCTTTCACATCCTCTGCTCGAGCCCGTAGCACAGAAACCTGCGAGAGGTTGAGCTCAGCTACCGCCTCTTCAAGGAATGACACTCGTCTTGAGAGTGGCTCTAGAAGTGTCACTTTGAGATCTGGTCTCACGATGGCAAGAGGAATTCCAGGCAATCCTGCGCCTGAACCCACGTCCACGACTGTCGCATTTTTTGGAATGAGGGATTCAATGACGACTGAATTCGCTATGTGACGAGACCACATCCGAGGGATTTCACGAGGACCAAGCAATCCTCGATCCACGCCAGCTGTGCAGAGAAAATTGTGGAATTTCCTCAGGTTTTCAGCAGCATCAGGCCAACGTTGAATCAATAGTGTTTCATGTGAAACATCGGACATTGTTTATTCAACAGTCACAACGATGAATCGCTTTGGTTCTTCGCCTTGCGACTCTGACTTTCCACCTGCAAGCGAGATTGAATCGTGAACGATCTTTCGCTCATACGCGTTCATTGGGCGTAGTGATACTGGCTCGCCTGTGCTTTTCGCCTTTTCCACTGCTTTTTGGCCCATATCGTGAAGCTGCTGACGGCGCTTATCGCGGTGACCATCAACATCAAGTGTCAATCGGCTGCGGTTTCCTGTGACCTGCGTCACAGCAAGACGTGCGAGATCTTGCAGTGCTGCAATCACTTCACCTCGACGACCAACAAGCTGCTCAAGTTCACCATCGACAATTGCAACAATTGCTCTGTCGCCTTCAACATCCATAACGATGTCACCACTGATGCCGGTGATATTCAGAAATTCTTCTAAATAATCGGCAGCAATATCGCCTTCGCGAACTAATTCTTCCTGTGATGGAGATTCCATACTTACTTCTTTCGTTTTGAACGTGGCTTTCGTTTTGGTTGCACACGTTGTGTTGTATCAGATTCATTTGTTGTTTCGGTTTCGCTCTCAGGCGAAATCAAACCTTTTTTCAGATCTTTCTTGCGTTTGCGTTCTTCCCATGCAGCATAGGCAGGTGATCCTGGTGATGGATTATTTCGAATGACATAAAACTGTTGACCCATCGACCATAGGTTGGTAGTTAGCCAGTACACAAGAACACCGATTGGAAAACCAACACCACCGACAGCGAACAAAAGTGGGAAGACATACAACAATACCTTTTGTTGTTGGACAATTGGGTTATCTGCTGCAATGTTTTTCACAATCAATTGACGCTGAGTGATGAACATAGTGACAGTCATCAAAATCACCATAACGACGGCGAAAATCCTTGTATTGCCAGGGTTTATCGTTTCATCAGCATTGAGAAATGTTGCATACAATGGAACGTCGAGAATCTTCGCTTCGTGAGCAATCAGTAGTAAATCTTTGTATTGATCCCAAGTAAATACACCTTCAGCAAATGGCTTTGCAATACCTTGAAGAACTGTGTAGAGAGCAAAGAAGATTGGTGCTTGAGCCAAAATTGGTAAACATGATGAAAATGGGTTTGTTCCAGTTTCACTATAGAGCTTCATCAACTCTTGGCTTTGTTTTTCTCTATCCCCTGCATACTTCACTTGAATTTCTTTAAGTTGCGGTTGAATGAGTTGCAAATTTCGCTGTGCTTTGATTTGTTTGACGAACAATGGAATCAACAAGATTCGCATCACAATCACAAGTGCAACAATTGAAAAAGCCCATGTGTTACCAGCGTTTGGTTTCAGGCCAATGAGTGTCAAGAGTGCGTGTGCTTGAACAAGAATCCAAGAAACAGCCACTTCAAGTGGGTTCAAAATAAAATCAAGCACATTCTCTCCGCATCATGTTCGTTCCCGACCATCAGGATATATTGCAGGTTTCCAACGACCGCGATCTGGTACTGGATCAAGGCCACCTTTGGTGAAAGGTGTGCAACGACCCAATCGATACACTGTCAACACTAGTCCTTTGAAGGGTCCGTGTGTTTCAAGTGATCCAACGGCATATTTTGAACAACTTGGGTGATATCGGCAAACGTCTCCGAGGAGTGGTGACACAGTTTTTTGATACACCCTGATTGGAAGGATAAGTAACCAAGCTAAGAATTTACCAACGCCATTGACCCATAGTGTCTGATAGACGCTTTTCATTTTGTTGCCTTTGAAAGAAGTTCTTCCCATTGGCTCACAGACACATCTTTTGAATGAGCAAGAATCACGACATCAAGACCTTCAGGGTGAAGCACAAAAAAATTCTTGAGTGCTGATCGAATCTTTCTAGCAGTTGCGTGTCGATGAACAGAATTCCCTATTTTTTTAGGGGTTATTGCACATCCGCGACTTGATGTGGTGCTTTGCCTGATAAAAACAACACCGAGTTTGTGAGGAGTTCGCTTACCTTTACGCATCACAAATTGAATATCTTTTGAAAGATGAAGCCGCTGCGATCGTGGCAGCATGATTTAGACAGCTAGTCGAGCGCGACCCTTGCGGCGACGTGCGGAGAGCACAGCGCGACCGGCGCGGGTACGCATACGAAGGCGAAATCCATGGGTCTTAGCTCGGCGCCGATTGTTTGGCTGATAGGTGCGCTTGGACACTGTGATTCCTCCTCGTTGAGCGGGCGAAACTTACGGTATTTAGGCGGTTCTGGTCAAACCCAAAGCCTGTGGACAACTCTTGCCTTTTGCGGGAAGAGGGTCTACATTGCGCCCCCTCACCATCCACAGCAAGTGGAAACCACTGTGGATGGTGTGACTAAAGTGAAATGTGCCTTAGGAGGTTTGGTGGAAGAGGTCAGCCAGTCAGCCACCCTTACCGACGAGGAATTAGGCGGGGTTTGGGCTCAAGTGCTCGATC
>JBDLTY010000077.1:0-3347 GCA_039805585.1 Actinomycetota bacterium
CCGCTCGAACTTGGCTTTTGCCACTGGGTCCTCCAAGACCTACTTGTTGTTTACAGCCCGGGCGCTGTAAATCTCGGGTTTGTTTCCTTTGGGGGCATGGGCGTTTTCACGCCCGCGCGTCACTCTCCTCGTGACTTCGCAATAATTTCCGTTGCGACGTTCGTAGGAACTTGCGCATAAGAATCGAACTCCATTGAATAGTTAGCTCGACCTTGTGTTCTACTTCGCAAATCTCCGACATAGCCGAACATTTCCGAAAGTGGAACTAACGCTTTGACGACGCGAGCGCCAGCTCTCTCATCCATGGCCTGAATTTGGCCACGACGAGAGTTAAGATCGCCGATCACGTCGCCCATGAACTCCTCTGGAGTGGTGACCTCAACGGCCATCATTGGTTCCAAGAGGACAGGATTTGCACGCCGTGCTGCTTCTTTGAAAGCCATCGAGCCTGCAATTTTGAACGCTAATTCGGATGAGTCCACATCATGATATGCACCATCTTGTAGCGTTACTTTGACATCAACCAATGGGTATCCAGCAAGCACGCCGAATTCCATTGCATCTCGGCAACCTGCATCAACTGATGGGATGTATTCACGCGGAATACGTCCACCAGTAATACCGTTGACGAACTCGTATCCACCAGGACCGCTCACTGCGTGACCTGTAGGTTCTAGGTCGATAATGACTCGACCGAACTGACCTGAACCACCTGATTGCTTCTTGTGGGTGTATTCCACATTCTCAACCTTCTTGGTGATTGTTTCTCGGTAAGCAACTTGTGGCTTACCAACATTTGCTTCAACCTTGAATTCACGCTTCATACGATCAACCAAGATTTCGAGGTGTAATTCACCCATACCTGCGATGATGGTTTGACCGGTTTCTTCATCAGTATGAACGCGGAAGGTTGGATCCTCTTCAGCTAAGCGCTGAATTGCGATACCAAGTTTTTCTTGGTCACTCTTGGTCTTAGGTTCAATTGCAACCTGAATAACCGGATCTGGGAATTGCATCGATTCCAAAATCACAGGCTTTGCTGAATCACAGAGAGTTTCACCAGTTGTGGTGTCCTTCAGACCCATCACTGCAACAATGTCGCCTGCACCTACGCTAGGAATTTCTTCGCGCTTATTTGCATGCATTCGATAAATCTTGCCGATACGCTCTTTGCGGTCTTTTGTTGCATTCAAAACTTGGGTTCCAGTTTCAAGTGTTCCTGAGTACACGCGAATGTATGTCAACTTACCAAGGTGTGGATCTGACATAATCTTGAAAGCAAGTGCTGAGAATGGCTCAGATGGGTCAGGTTTACGTTCAATCACAATCTCTTCGTTATCAGGATTGAAACCTTTGATTGCATCGATGTCAACAGGTGACGGCAAGTATGCAACAACTGCATCGAGCATTGGCTGCACGCCTTTGTTCTTGAAAGCAGAACCTGTGAGAACTGGCGTGATTTTGTCAGCCAATGTTGCACGACGAATTGCTGCGTGAATATCGGCAACGGTGAAATTTTCTTCTAGGAATTGTTCTGCGAATGTGTCATCAGCATCTGCAAGAACTTCAAGCAGTGCGTGGTGATATTCATCTGCTTGATCTTTGAGATCTGCAGGAATCTCTTCAACGATGTAATCCTCACCCTTTTTGGTTTCGCCTGGCCACACAAGTGCTCGCATTTCAACCAAATCAATAACACCCTTGAAGTCAGCTTCTGCACCAATTGGTAGTTGCAAAACTGCAGGGTTTGCGCCAAGGCGTGACTTGATCGTGTCAACACACATAAAGAAGTTTGCACCAGTTCGATCTAGTTTGTTAACAAAACAAATACGTGGAACGTTGTAACGATCCGCTTGTCGCCATACAGTTTCTGATTGTGGTTCAACACCTGCCACACCATCAAAAACGGCCACTGCACCGTCCAAGACGCGCAATGACCGCTCTACTTCAACTGTGAAGTCGACGTGACCTGGGGTATCAATAATGTTAATTGTGTGGTCTTTCCAGTGACAGGTTGTTGCAGCTGAGGTAATGGTGATACCGCGCTCTTGTTCCTGCTCCATCCAGTCCATGGTGGCAGCACCTTCATGCACTTCACCAATTTTGTAACTCACTCCAGTGTAAAAAAGGATGCGCTCAGTCGTTGTTGTCTTACCAGCATCAATGTGTGCCATGATGCCGATGTTGCGCGTTTTAGCGAGATCGCTCGTCACTATCTTCTCCAATTACCAGCGGTAGTGAGCAAAAGCCTTGTTCGCTTCTGCCATCTTGTGGGTGTCTTCACGTTTCTTGACTGCAGCACCTAAACCGTTGCTTGCATCCAAAATTTCATTCGTCAATCGCTCTGTCATTGTCTTTTCACGACGAGCACGGGCTGCGTTGATTAACCAGCGAAGGGCGAGCGTGGTTGCTCGGGCTGATTTCACCTCAACTGGAATTTGATAGGTCGCACCACCAACACGACGTGAGCGAACTTCGAGAGTTGGCTTAACGTTGTCAAGGGCTTTCTTCAGAGTTGCAACTGGATCAACACCAGTCTTTGCGCGGCAACCTTCAAGAGCGCCGTACACAATTGCTTCAGCAGTTGATTTCTTGCCACTGAGCAAAACTTTATTAACAAGTTGAGATACAAGTGTTGAGGTGTAAACCGGATCAACAACAAGTGGACGCTTTTGCGCTGGACCTTTACGAGGCATTAGGCCTTCACCTTCTTTGCTCCATAGCGACTGCGCGCTTGCTTACGATTCTTTACACCTTGTGTATCAAGTGAGCCACGAACAATCTTGTAACGAACACCTGGAAGGTCTTTCACACGACCACCACGAACCAAAACAATTGAGTGTTCTTGCAAGTTGTGACCTTCACCAGGAATGTAAGCAGTAACTTCAATACCTGAGGTCAAACGAACACGTGCAACTTTGCGTAATGCAGAGTTTGGCTTCTTCGGTGTGGTTGTGTAAACGCGCGTGCAAACACCACGTCGTTGTGGTGATCCCTTAAGAGCAGGCGTCGTATTTTTTGACACCTTGTCTACGCGACCTTTGCGCACCAGCTGCTGAATTGTGGGCACTCGTACTCCGTTGTTCTGGGGAGAGGTTTTCTCCGTTTGTTTCGCACATCTTCCCTACCACGCACTCGGGTGTGTCGGATTCTTTTACAGAATCCTGACCCATTTGCGTGGGTGGATGTCTTGCGATTTCTGTGATCAGCATTCATACTCTGAACACAGCACGCAAGACCCAGAGAAATCTGGGCAGGGGCGGGAATCTAGCCCACCACCTGCACTGTGGTCAAAACGAGCAAAAGGGGCAAAAGTGAAGGCATCGAAATTAAGTCTCATATTGACT
>JBDLTY010000078.1:0-8378 GCA_039805585.1 Actinomycetota bacterium
TTCGCTGACCGCCTGAAGAATCATCGGATCATCAGATGAGAGTGTGAGTGTCGTTGGCCAGGTAGATATGTGCACGGACCCTGATTTCCACCATGACCACACTTCATCGGTCACAAATGGCATGAAGGGAGCGAAAAGTTTGAGGAAGTTTTCAATTGCATGTCCAAGTGCCACCTGGGCACTGAGTTTTTCACTTTCTCCAAGTGATCCATACACTCTATCTTTCACCAGTTCCAGATAGTCATCGCAAAATACCCAGAAGAATTTCTCGGTCACTTCAAGTGCTTTGGTGTAGTTGAATTGCTCAAATGCTTTTGTGGCATCGCGAATTACTGTATTGAGCTCTGAGAGCATTGATTGATCGAGTGCGACTGTGACCTTTGAGAGTGGTTCTGTGGATGTTGCGCCAAGCGAGAGTGCGAATTTGCTTGCGTTTAAAATTTTGATTGCAAGACGACGTCCAATTTTCATTTGCCCAACATCAAATGCAGTATCGGTCCCAGGCCTTCCAGACGCTGCCCAGTATCGAACTGCGTCCGATCCATGTTCATCAAGTAAATCTATTGGCGTAACAACGTTTCCTTTTGATTTCGACATTTTTTTGCGGTCCGGATCCAAAATCCAACCACTGATTGCAGCATCAGTCCACGGTAGGGAATCGTGTTCAAGGTGCGCGCGTACAACTGAGCTAAAAAGCCAGGTGCGAATAATTTCGTGAGCTTGTGGTCGCATATCAAATGGCCACACTCGATTAAATAAGTCCTCGTCTGTTTGCCAGCCACCTGCAATTTGAGGGGTGAGTGATGACGTTGCCCAAGTGTCCATCACATCAGCATCTCCGATGAAGCCACCGGCTTGACCACGTTGTGATTCACTGTAACCGGCGGGAACATGCGACGCTGGGTCAATTGGAAGTGCGCTTTCCTCAGGAACAATTGGTGAATCAAAGAGGACTGTCCCGTTGTCATCTATTGGATACCACATTGGAATTGGCACTCCAAAAAAGCGCTGTCGGCTAATAAGCCAATCACCATTCAGGCCCTCAACCCAGTTTTGATATCGCACTTCCATATGGGAGGGATGCCAGCGAAGTTGTTTACCACGCTCAAGCAATGCACTGCGTAAACTCTCATCTCGACCACCATTTTTTATGTACCACTGACGAGTGGTCACAATCTCTAGTGGTTTGTCTCCCTTTTCGAAAAACTTTACCGGATGGGTAATCGCTTGTACTTCACCCTTCAAGTCACCTGAGTCAATGAGCATTGTCGCGATTTCTTCTTTTGCGCTATGGGCAGTTTTTCCTGCGATTCGCTCATAGGCAGCTTTTGCAGTTTCCGTTACGATCCATTCAGGTACTTCTTTGATGATGCGACCATCAAAACCAATGACGGGTCTAGTCGGCAATTGAAATTCTCGCCACCAAATGACGTCCGTCAAATCACCAAAGGTGCAAATCATCGCGATTCCGGTCCCTTTTTCAGGATCCGCAAGTTGATGAGCAACCACCGGTACTTCAACTTCAAAAAGCGGTGACTTCACTGTCGTACCAAAAAGTGGCTTGTAGCGATCATCATCAGGATTTGCCACAAGTGCAACGCAGGCAGGGAGCAACTCAGGTCGAGAGGTTTCAATCAATACTTCGGTGCCATCGCTTGATTTCTTGAAAGCAACTCGATGGTACGCACCAGGACGTTCTCGATCTTCAAGTTCGGCTTGCGCAACCGCTGTTTGAAACGTTACGTCCCAAAGCGTCGGTGCTTTTGCCTGGTATGCCTCACCGCGTTTGTAGTTTCGGATAAAGGCGAGTTGTGAAATACGCTGCGAGTGCAGATTCACTGTTTGATACGTCAAATTCCAATCGACTGAGATACCAAGTCGCTGCCAAAGATCCTCAAAGGCTTTTTCATCCTCAAGTGTTAATTGTTCACAGAGTTCAATGAAATTTCTTCGCGAAATACTGAGTGTGTCTTTGAGGTTTTCAGGCGCTTTGAAGTTTGGATCGTAGGGGAGATTTGGATCGCAGCGAACGTTGAAGTAGTTCTGGACACGTCGCTCGGTTGGAAGTCCGTTGTCATCCCAGCCCATCGGGTAAAACACTGCTTTGCCTTGCATGCGCTGAAATCGAGCGATGCAATCAGTATGCGTGTAGGAAAACACATGTCCGACGTGTAGAGAGCCTGAGACCGTAGGAGGGGGAGTGTCAATTGAGAAGACATCAGCCCGATCTTTCGATCGGTCAAACTCATAAGTTTTTTCATCCAACCAATTCTTCACAAACTTTGCTTCGAGCCCAGTGAGTGATGGCTTTTCAGGAACATTAGGGGTTGGATTCACAGGGGGTATTGTAGAAGTGATGAGGATTAGCCCATAGGGTGAAGCCGTGGCAAAAAAGTTCGACCCATCAGTCCTCGTTGAGTATGAACGAATCGTTCAAGAATTAAACGAACGCGTAGGTGAAAATCGCATTCATCCTTCGCTTGAAAGAATTCAAACCTTGCTCGAGTATCTCGGAAATCCTCACACCTCCTACAAGGTAATTCATGTTGCAGGAACCAATGGCAAGACCACGACCAGTCGAATGATTGAAACCCTCTTACGACAAGCAGGATTAACCACCGGATTAACCACCAGCCCTCATCTGCAAGACGTTCGTGAGCGCATACAAATCGGCGGCCATTCAATCGATATTGAAACGTTCATTGAGACCTATAACGATATGAAACCTATTGTTGATCTTGTTGAAGAGCGTCTTGGTCAAAAATTGAGTTTCTTTGAATTCATGACTGCCATGGCATTTACTGCCTTTGCAAGTTCGGCTGTCGATGTTGCAGTGATTGAAGTTGGTATGGGCGGAACCTGGGATGCGACGAATGTGGTGATACCAAGTGTCTGTGTCATTACACCAATTGACCTTGATCACCAGGAATACCTTGGTGACACCATCGCATTGATTGCAGGTGAAAAAGCTGGTGTTATTAAGAGCGATGCAGTTGTGGTCAGTGCCACTCAACATCCTGATGCAGAGAGTGTCTTACGTGCCAAGGCAGAAGAGCAGAATGTTCAGATTTATTTCGCAGATATTGATTTTGGCCTCGAGTATCGACAACCTGCAGTTGGCGGGCAAATAATTAGCCTGAGGGGTTCGTACAGCACGTACGACAATATTGTGCTTCCGCTCTTTGGTGAACATCAAGCGCATAATGCAGCCTTGGCACTAGAAGCAATCGAAAAGTTTTTTGGTGTTAATGAATCGAGGCCCGAACTGTCGTACGAATTAGTTGCAGAGGGATTTTCACAAGCCACTTCTCCAGGTCGACTTGAAGTGATTCAACGTGCGCCGACTGTTTTGGTGGATGTTGCGCATAATCCGCACGGAGCATTCGCATTACGAAAAGCATTGCTGAGCGAATTTGATTTTCAATACCTAGTCATGATTGTTGCAATGTTTCAAGACAAAGACATGCATGGTTTCTTTGAAAATATGCACGGAGCAATCGACCACGTTATCCTCACGAATGTAGGGCACACCAGGTCAGCAACGGTCGAAGAACTTGAGGCTATTGCGCGTGAACATCTTGGCGAAGTACCGATTGAAGTCGCGATAAATCTCACAGATGCAATGAATCGCGCTGTCGAATTAGTCGATGATTTCACCTTAGGTGAGCATGGTGGTTCTGGAATCTTGGTGACAGGATCTGTCTACACGGTCGGTGCGATGAGAACGCTTTTGAAGAAGGTGAATGACATATGAGCAGTCGCTTACTGATGATGGTGATGCTCATTGAAGCAATCGTTGTTGCGTTATCTATCGCTGTCGTCCAAATGATTGATACCTCAGCTAATTTGCCAAGTATCTTGATTGCAGTCGCTTTGCTCATTGTGGTCAGTGCACTTTTGAGATTCCCTTGGGGAAAGTCACTTGGCTGGATAACTCAGGGCTATGTCATGGTTGTGTCATTTCAGAACTTGGCGTTATTCATTTTGGCAGTAACCTTTTTTGGGATTTGGTGGTGGGCGTATCGCATAGGAAAGCAGATTGAGACACAGGCACAACAGCGTGCAATAGGCTCTACCCATGACTGAAAGAACCCTGGTTTTACTCAAGCCTGATGCGCTCGAGCGTGGGCTTGTAGGTGAGATAATTCGACGAATTGAAGACCGAGGCTTTTCAATTGTGGCAATGGATATGCGCCAGATGAGCGTGGAGTTCGCAACGAAACATTACGAAGAACACGTTGGGCGGGAGTATTTCGAGCCGCTGATTGCATTTATGACTTCAGGTCCAATTGTTGCGATGGTGATTGAAGGGCCCGAGGTGATTCAAGCCTGGCGCACGATGCAGGGTGCTACGAATCCGTTCGATGCAGCACCTGGCACAATCCGAGCAGATTACGCGACTTCCAATAGGCTCAACCTGACGCATGGCTCAGATAGCGCAGAATCTGCGCGTCGCGAAATTGCGCTCTTTTTCCCAAATCTTGCCTAATTCCCACGGCACTGGGCAAGATGCTTCGATTACAGATTAGGCAGAATTTCGCCTACGATACGCTCTGATTGAGGGCTCTGGAGAGGTATTTAGTGTTTAGTTCATTTTTAGGTCGAGACATCGCAATTGATCTTGGTACTGCCAACACTCTTGTGTACGTTCGAGGCGAAGGTGTTGTGCTTCGAGAGCCGTCAGTAATTGCAATTGATAATACTCGCGGCAAAGTACTCGCGGTTGGAAGTGAAGCGAAGCAGATGCTCGGCCGAACCCCCGGCACTATCACCGCACTTCGACCAATGAAAGACGGCGTAATCCGCGATCAGGATTACGCAACAGAAATGATCCGACACTTTATTCGCGGAGTCCATAAGAATCGTTATCTCAACAAGCCTCGAGTTGTTATTTGTGTACCCATCGGTGCAACGCAGGTAGAGCGCAAAACTATTAAAGAAGCAGCAAAGTTAGCCGGTGCTCGCGAAGTATTTTTGATTCCAGAACCAATGGCGGCAGCAATCGGTGCAGGTCTACCTGTTGGTGAAGCGCGCGGCAGTATGGTCTGCGATATCGGTGGCGGAACTTCAGAGATTGCTGTTATTTCTCTTGGTGGAATTGTCAGCGAAAAACCAATCACTGTCGGTGGCGATGCAATTGATGATGCAATCATCAACTGGATTAAGCGGGAATACTCACTTCACATCGGTTATCAAACTGCTGAGAAGATAAAAATCGAAGCAGGCTCGGCGTACCCATCTCCAGAACTTGCACACGCTGAAATTCGTGGTCGTGATGTGGTTACAGGTCTTCCTCGATCAGTGACAGTTACGCCCGAAGAGATTCGAAAAGCAATTGAAGAACCTGTTATTGCAATTATTGACGCAATCAAGGCAGCGCTTGATCAAACTCCACCAGAACTTTCTTCGGACATCATTGATCGCGGAATTATTCTCACCGGTGGTGGCGCATTACTCACAGGGCTACCCAAGAGAGTCGAAAGTGAAACAGGGATTATCGCCTACGTTGCAGAAAGTCCAAAGGACTGTGTTGCGTTAGGTTCAGGAAAATGTCTTGAGAATTTTGAATCTCTCAAGCGAGTATTCATTGATGCTTAGTAATGAGGCGACGCCAATTCACTCCTAGTCCATTAGTTGGGCTCTTGGCGCTTTTGCTCACATCGCTCTTACTTATTGCGGCAGATGGCATTGTGAAATTGGGAATTCTTCAAAACCTTCGTGCCCAAAGCGTCAATGTCGTTACGCCCTTTCAAGAGCTTACATTCAGTGTTACCTCCCCAATTGCGGATTTTCTGACAGACATTTCGGAATTGGGATCAAAAAATGAGCAGATTCAACGGTTGGAAAATGAAAATTCGAGACTGAGGGAAAAGCTATTAAGCATTGAGGATATTCAGCGACGATTGAGTGATATGAGTTCGCTTTTAGATATTTCTGCTCGCGGTGAATTCAGAATTCTTGGGGCGAGAACCTTGAGCATTGGAAGCGAAGCAGGCTATGGCTCTAGCATCGTGATTGATGCTGGTTCACTTGATGGAATCAAACCCAGCATGGTCGTTATTTCAGGCGCAGGTGTGGTTGGTCGGATTGTCACTGTTTCACCAACCTCATCGGTTGTGATGTTGCTCTGCGATGTGAAATCGCAAGTAGGAGCAAGACTTGAATCAAGTGGCGAAGTTGGTGTCATTTCAGGATACGGATTGAATCAACCACTTGAATATCGTCTACTTAATCCAAAAGGCGAATTGACAAAAGGTACGAAACTCTTGACCTATGGTGTGGAAAATGGAGTGTTTAATCCTGGTCTTCCAATTGGCTATATCGAGTCTGTCCGAAATATTCCGGGCACATCGAGCAAGGTTGCGCGCGTACGCGCATACGTTGATTTTACGAAGTTAGATTATGTGGGCGTGATTGTGAAGAGGCCACGATCGGATCCGCGTGATAGTTTGCTGCCAACGCTTGCTCCCACGCCAACTGTGACAATCACTGTAACAGCAACCCCATCGCCAACTCCCTCGAAGTCAGGAGGGAACTAAATGAGAGTTGCTCGTTCAGCCATGGTTTTAACAATGCTATTTATTGGATTTTTGATTCAATCAGCTTGGCTTTCATTGCTGAATTTTCCAGTTGTGATTCCGCCACTTGTGGTTGTTGTGGCGGCAGCTTTTTGTCTCCGTCGAGAGCCATTGAATGCTGCGCTAATCGGATTTAGTGCTGGAATCATTCTTGACTTTTTCCCTCCCTCTACGACGCCACTTGGAGTAAGTTCCGTGTCGCTTGTCCTCATCTTCTTCTTCGTCAATCAGGTAAGGCCACTTATCGAGGGGTCTCTCATTCTGCCTGTTGTTGCCGTTGCCCTCGTTCCAAGTGCGTACCTGTTTTTGAATACCCTAACTCGAATCCTGTTAAGTCAACAGACCTTGTCGATAACAGAGTTACTTGCTGACTTTGTCATGCTATCTCTCTATGGATTGATCTTGGCAACCTTTGTGCTCCCAGTTACTCAATGGCTCGATCGTTTGTTTGCTCCACGCAATGCAATATCTGTCAGTAGGATTCGATGAACGACCCTTCGAGTTTTCGCTTAGCAATCTTGCGAATTTTTGCCCTCTCACTATTTTTTTCACTAGCCGGCAAACTTTTTTCACTACAAATTCTTGAAGGTGATGTGTATCAGGCCCAAGCCGCAAGTACACAGACTCGAGAAATCGTCACACCAGCCCTGCGTGGTCTGATTCTGGATCAAGCTGGACGAGTTGTGATTGGAAATGATTTTTCGCTTGTGGTCTCGCTTTCCAAGACTGATATTGAAAGTCAAGAAGATGAAGGGCAGCAGGTGCTCGTCGCACTTGGTAAGTTACTCGGACAATCACCTGATCTTTTGCGACAAAAACTCACAATCTGTGGAACGGTGGGTGCCGCTCCAGCGCCAACCTGTTGGAACGGATCACCGTATCAACCGATACCTGTGGCATCGGAGGTTGATCCGGATGTTGCGATTCAGATTGCTGAACGTAGTGATGAGTTTCCAGGCGTTAGAGCGGAAATTCAGCCGTTAAGAAATTTGATTCTGCCATTTAACACGTCCATGGCTCATATTTTGGGATACCTTGGACCTGTTAACGATGAGGAATTATCCGCACGTCAAGGCACGAGTCAGGAATTGGAACGAACTGACCTCATTGGACGCGCAGGATTAGAGGCGTATTACGACGCTGAGTTACGTGGAAAACCTGGCGTGATAACACTTGCTATTGACAGGGCAATGACAATTACCGGAGAAGTTAATCGAAGAGATGCAATTCCGGGGAATTACCTTGTGTTGAGCGTTGATAGTGCACTTCAAAAAGTTGTTGAAGAGCAACTCGAAGCAGCAGTCAATCGCGCGCGTGCGGCTGGCAATGCAGCAGATGGTGCTGCGGCTGTCGTTATGGATGTTACGAATGGTCAGATATTGGCGATGGCGTCGCATCCAACATACGACCTCAATATCTGGCAAGGTGGGGTTTCCAACAAGGAGTACAAAGCACTAACCTCAAAGGCTTCCGGCGCCCCGCTTATTTCGCGAGCAACACAAGGTATTTTCGCCCCCGCTTCAACGTTCAAGCTTTTCACAACAATTGCGGCAGCAAAATCCGGACTACCACTTGGAAATGCACTCTATGCATGTCCGAGTTTCTTCTCAGTGGGCGACAGGGATATGCGCAATTACGAATCGTCTTCCTATGGTTCATTAACTATTCGAAGAGCATTGCAGGTTTCGTGTAATACTGTGTTTTACAAAATTGCCTATGACATGTGGTTGCGTGATGGCGGTAATGATCCAATCGACAACCCAAAGGATGCAATTGAAAAGACCGCAATTGATTTTGGCT
>JBDLTY010000079.1:0-7899 GCA_039805585.1 Actinomycetota bacterium
CAACGTGCACTAATCGATTATCTTTTGCTCTACCTGAAACTCTCAAAGTATCTGAATCCTTCTTACCTTCGCCATCAGCGACCAACACTTCGACCACATTGCCAACTTGCTTTTGATTTTCTTCCCAAGCGATTGAGTTCACAAGTGCCACAAGGCGGTTATAGCGATCTTCCATCACATCATCGGGAACTTGATCTGGCATAGAGGCGGCGGGTGTACCTGGCCTCTTGCTGTATTTATAAGTGTAGGCAACTGAGAAACGAGCAGCTCGAACAACATTCAAGGTTTCCTCAAAATCCGCTTCAGTTTCACCGGGAAAACCAACAATAATGTCTGTGCTGATTGCAGCCATCGGAATATGGTGTCTAACATTTTTGACGATATCAAGATATCTTGATTGTCTATATGAGCGTTTCATGAGAGCAAGTATGCGATCGGAACCCGATTGCATTGGCATGTGGAGTTGAGGCATCACATTATGTGTTTCTGCCATTGCCATAATGACATCATCAGAAAACTCTTTGGGGTGTGGGCTGACAAATCGAACACGTTCGAGCCCTTCAATGTCACCGCAGGCTCGAAGAAGTTTGCCAAAAGCGTATCTGTCTCCGAACTCAACTCCGTATGCATTGACGTTTTGACCAAGTAACGTAATTTCAACAACACCATCTTCGACTAAGGTGCGGATCTCTTCAAGAATTTCTCCAGGCCGGCGATCTTTCTCTTTCCCTCGAAGGGAAGGCACAATACAAAATGTGCAAGTGTTGTTGCACCCAACGCTAATGCTGACCCACGCGGCATACGAGTGTTCCCTTTTCGACGGCAGGTGAGAGGGAAAAACCTCTAAAGCTTCACGCATTTCAACCTGCGCCTCATGCTCAATTTCAGCGCGTTTGAGCAGCACTGGTAGTGCCCCAATGTTGTGCGTTCCAAATACCACATCGACCCATGGGGCTCTTTCAAGAATCTTGCCTTGATCTTTTTGTGCAAGACAACCACCCACTGCAATTCGCAAGTCAGGTTTTTCAAGTTTAAGCGCACGCAGTTGCCCTAGATTCCCATAAAGGCGATTATCAGCATTTTCTCGAACAGCGCAGGTATTGATGACGATGACATCTGCATCGTCATCAATTAGCGCCTTAACGTATCCATCTGCTTCTAATAGCCCGGCCATACGCTCAGAGTCATGGACGTTCATCTGACATCCATGAGTTCGAATCGAATATGTTTTTGCTCTCACGGGCAAAGTGTAATTGGACTACGAAGCCAAGAATTCGCTGAAAGTTTTGCCCGTTCCAGGCTCAAATACCCCTCGCTCCGTAATGATTCCTGCAATCAGATCAGAAGGAGTCACATCAAAAGCCGGGTTAAATACTTTCGTGCTATCCGGTGCAACCTGTGTGTCAAATATATGGGTGACTTCACGATCAGCCCGTTCTTCAATTTCAATCAGTGCCCCAGTTGCAAGACTTACATCAATCGTACTTGTCGGGGCCGCAACAAGAAATGGAATGCCCGCTCGCTTGCAAGCAAGTGCGACAGCAAGACTCCCTACTTTGTTTGCGGTATCTCCGTTATTCGCAATTCTGTCAGCACCAATAATGGCGAAATCAATCATGCCACCAACAATCGCACTTGCTGCAGCAGAATCAACTTGAATGCGGTGCGCAATGCCAAGTTGTTTCAATTCCCATGCAGTAAGTCGTGAGCCTTGAAGCAAAGGTCGAGTTTCATCCGCATACACCGTTTCAATTTTGCTTTTTTCGTGAAGTGATCGAAGAACGCCAAGTGCAGTCCCCCAATAAGTGGTTGCAAGTGTTCCGGTGTTGCAATGCGTCAGAGCCCGATATCTAGAACGCGGATAGTTCGATTCCAACCACAAAACCCCGTGCTCAGAAAGCGCACGATTTGCTTCTCGATCTTCCTGCTCAATCAACATAGCTTCCTGCAGGACGCGCTCAATACCGTCATGAACATATTTTCGAACTCGTGAAACTGCCCAAGCGAGATTCACAGCAGTTGGTCGCGCATCTCGTATTCGATCAATTTCACTCTCGATTACTGCGGGTTCTGATTCATTGGCTCTAGATTCCAACATTGCAACCACAACCGCATATCCCCCAACTGCACCGAGGGCAGGTGCGCCGCGAACAGCAAGCGATTGAATTGCATCAATCACTTGATTGACAGTTCGAAGTTCTAGATAGTCTTCACGCAGAGGAAGCTCCCTTTGGTCCAACACTCGAAGGTAGGTTGCTTTCCATTCAATTGGTTTGATGTCACTCACGGCTACTCGCTTTCGATACGCCGTAATTCTCCCATAACCTGCATTATCGTGGCGGAGTTATGACCTTTGCGGGCTAAGTAGCCAGTTATTCGTAACCAACGTTTCTGTGAGTCAAGTGTTTGTGTGGATTTGAGCTTCTTCTGCGCTAGAAGCATCGCTCGATTGAAATCATCTGATTGGTCATGTACCAATTCTTCGATTATGAAACTGGGGATACCACGCTTCTTGAGTTGCATACGCAAATACTGAGGACCGACACGCTTATATTCACGAGCAGAACGAATGTAGCTTTCTGCATATGAGTAGTCATTCAAAAATCCACACGCAATGAGGTATTCAATTACGCGCTCAACGTCAACGCTTTCCACATCGCGTTTGAGAAGATACTCTCGCATTTGCTGACATGTCATCGCTGAGCGATTCAGTCGGCGTAAGGCGAGTTTGTAACTTGCCTCAGGCGGTTGCAGAATCGCTGTCTGGTTGTGCATTGGCTACAACACCAATTCCAAGCGTGGACTTAATCTTCTCTTCGATTTCAAGTGCTAAATCAGGATTATCTCGCAAGAAGGACCGGGCGTTTTCTTTTCCTTGACCAAGCTGATCGCCGTTATAGGTGTACCAAGCGCCGGCTTTACGGATAATTCCATGATCAACACCCATGTCAATCAAACTACCCTCGCGACTGATTCCTTCACCATAAACAATGTCGAACTCTGCTTGCTTGAAGGGAGGTGCAACCTTGTTTTTTACAACCTTTACTCGAGTTCGGTTACCGACTACATCAGCACCGTCTTTCAAGCTTTCAACACGTCGAACATCAAGTCGAACAGATGCATAAAACTTTAGTGCACGACCACCCGTTGTTGTTTCAGGGCTACCAAACATCACACCAATTTTTTCGCGGAGCTGATTGATGAATAATGCAGTGGTTCCTGTTTGTGAAAGTGCGCCAGTAATTTTTCGAAGTGCTTGGCTCATTAAACGTGCTTGAAGACCCATGTGGCTATCACCCATTTCACCTTCAATTTCAGCACGCGGAACAAGTGCGGCAACGGAGTCAATAACAATGAGTGAAATCGCACCAGAACGAATGAGCATGTCGGCAATTTCCAATGCCTGCTCGCCAGTATCTGGTTGGCTAACAAGCAAGGCATCAATGTCGACACCCAAGGCTTTTGCATATTCAGGATCAAGCGCGTGTTCTGCGTCAATAAAAGCGCAAATTCCACCCTGCTTTTGAGCACTTGCAATCGCGTGCAGCGCAACAGTTGTCTTACCTGATGACTCTGGGCCGTAGACCTCAATCACGCGACCCTTTGGAAGGCCACCAATACCAAGTGCAACATCGAGGGCAATCGAGCCTGTTGGAATAACTTCAATCGGCGGGCGACCTTCATCCCCTAAGCGCATGACTGAACCTTTACCGAATTGCTTTTCAATTTGGGACAGTGCGCTCTCAAGCGCCTTTACGCGGTCATTTCCTGGGACTGTGCTAGCCATCTCATTCTCCTTCAAACAGTTGACCGGAGGCTAGAGGCTAGATGTGACACCGCTCGACCTACGGATATCCTGTGGACAGAAAGAACAGTATCAGAACATTTGTTCGAATAAAAGTCTTTGGCCTGGCGTGTCGCGTTACTTTTCCTTCGGGTCAAGGCCTTCGTGAGCCCAGATGGCCCTCCAGACTGCTTGGGTTTCTACCCCCTGATCGAGCGCTTGCTGTGGCGTCATACCTAGCTGCTCGATAAAGGTGTTTTTGGCCCAAGACCTGGCATACGCCACACCGAAATGTCCTTCCATCCGAGCCCAAAAGTCGGTCAGTTTCATACTCGGCTATCCATCACCAGCATTGCCGCAAAAATTTCACTAGCACTCTCCCGTTCGCGGGGCGTGCCTGGCTCAACTGCAAAACTTGTTAGCCATCTGGTGAGCGTGGTGGCGGTGTCCAGATCTGCTGCAACTGACCACAACAGGAGCAAGTCGCTGACGCGCTGTGCATAGGTATCGTTATCCAGCCGACAGAGTGATGCGAGAACCTCTTGAAACATTTCAGGGTTGTGCTTACGAAAACCTTGAATCCGTGCATCTGTCGCCAGAAAATCTGTAAGCCGAGATAACGTGCTTTGGAGGGATGTGTCGCTTGTTGCTAGCGTCTGCACTTCTTGCCAAACAACCTCAGATAACACCAACGATGCATGAGAAATCGAAGTAATTTGATTGTAGACGGTTGATCGCGTCAATCCACTTTTCTTCGCTAGGGCAGTTAACGTGATTTTCGAAAGTGGAAGTTCGCAGATTAATTCTGCAAGTGCTTGGACAATAGCTGCTTCAGTTTTCGCAGTTCGTGCAGTTTTGGTACGAGCGGTACTCACGCCGCTTTCGTAGCCTTTGAAGTCTCAGAACGCTTGATTGGTAGGACTTTATTTTCTTCAATCTCGAGCGCCACCGCACATTGATTCACGATTTTAGAGGCCGGAACATCAAGAGCCCTGCAAATAGAGGCGAAGAGTTCGCTTGATGGTTCTTTCTGACCGCGTTCAATTTCGGATAGGTAGCCAAGAGCAACATTAGATCGCGCTGAGAGCTGACGTAACGTCATTCCCTGCTCAGCTCGCCTCAGGCGCAACTGAACTCCAAGCACTTCCCGAAAAAGCATTGTTCCTCCACGGCGTACGCTAGTGGCAAGTGAGGCATTTTGCATTGCCTCCCTGATTTTTACGCTTCTGTGTCGGGAAAACGCTCAAGGTCGGTGAGGCTGACCAGAATGTCGAGCGCAAGCCCGCACATTGCTATCGCAGTCTGAACTCGGATTTCCTGTCGGTTTCCCTTGAACTGTAAGGATTGTGAGCGCGTGAGGTTCTGCGCCGGCAGATGTGCAGCAATGTGCACTTCGCCAACTGGCCTATCCCCATGGGTATCAGGCCCCGCCACACCTGTGCAGGAAAGGCCAAGTGAACTATGAGTCAAGGACGCGACACCAATTGCCATAGCAATCGCAGTTTCAGCATTCACTGGACCTTGCTTATCAAGAAGATGCGGGTCAACACCGAGAATTTCTGCTTTCAAGACTGATTGATACGCAACCACTGAACCTTGAAAAACTTCAGAAGAACTTCCAACCGATGTCAACAGAGTTGCAAGCAGTCCACCTGTGAGAGATTCTGCAGTTGCGATCGTTTGTTTTCCATACTGGGCCACTGCAATCACAGCGCGGGCAAAATCGTATTCACTGGGCTGTAGCGAGGTATCCATGAGATGCGCAAGTGCATCGCGTGCGTCAATCACTCATTCTCCTATAGCTCAAAATGTAATTCAGAGCAGTCAGTACTGTGACAACAACGGCAAGCGGAATCATGATCTGTAGGAATACATTGACGAGGCCAAGGTTCAATTCCTGATTCATTAGCACAAGCGAGATGACAGCTATTTGAATTGCAGTTTTAGTTTTCCCACCTTTATCTGCAGCAATAACTGTTGAATGAATGAGCGTTAAGCGCCAGAGCGTGATGCCGACTTCTCGAATCAGAATGATCAGTGTTGCCCACCATGGAATAAGCCCCAAAACCGAAAGTCCAACCCATGCAACTCCAGTCAACGCTTTATCTGCAATTGGATCTCCAATTTGACCAAGTGCGCTGACTGTGTTGGTTTTTCGCGCAAGCCAGCCGTCGACGAGATCAGAAATACCAGCAATCCAAAATATCAAGAGCGCTGAAATGAACTGCTGTTGGACGATGAGCACAACCCCAAAAATCGGCACAGCAATGAGCCTGAGAAGCGTGATGAGATTGGGCCACGTCCGCTTCATAGAATCTCTGCAATCAAGTCAACGCCTTGCGCTTCTCTCACCCTAGCTTTGACAATACTTCCAGCGGCATGTGATTGATTCACGCGGGTAATACCGTCAATCTCCGGTGCTTGATATTGGTTTCTACCCTCATATGAGGTGGTATCAAAGAGCACATCTACGATTTCGCCAACTCGTTCTTCACTTCGTTGCTGGGAAATTTCTTCCACCAACCGCGACACTCGTTCAAATCGATGGTGAATTTCCTCTGCTGGAATTTGCTGCTCCATCTGCATTGCTTCTGTGTTTTCCTCATTTGAATATGGAAACACTCCGACTGTGTCCATTTTGGCTTCTGCTATGAAGTCAAGCAACGTCTGAACATCAGATTCACTCTCACCTGGAAATCCGACAATGACATTCGAACGAACAGCAGCCACTGGGTCAAGAGAACGTATCTCGGATATCAAACCTAAGAAACTTTCTGCATCGCCAAATCTGCGCATCGAACGTAGAACGGACGGGGAAGCATGCTGAAATGAAAGATCGAAATAGTTCGTCACTTTTGGCGTTTGAATGATGGTTTCAAAGAGGCCCGGTCGCACCTCGGCTGGTTGCAAGTAGGAAATGCGAATGCGCTCAATTCCTTCTATTTCTGACAGTGCCGCAAGTAGTATTTCAAGGAGTCGAACCTCTCCTAAGTCCTTGCCGTACGATGTCGAATTCTCACTGACCAACAAAAGTTCCTTCACACCTTGACTTGAAAGCCAGGCTGCTTCAGCAATAATGTCAACTGGCTTTCGCGAGACATACGCTCCACGAAAACGTGGAATAGCGCAGAACGTGCAACGGCGATCACAACCACTTGCTATTTTCAATGGCGAATACGGTTTTGAATCAAGTCGTACCCGAACAACGTCAGAACTTCCATGGCCTGGGACAAAGAGGTTACTTGGGTTTCTCAACGTTGGTGTTTTTGAAAGTAAGGTACGACGATCAAAAGGTGTGTGACTTTGAATTTTCTCACCTTGAACGATTGATGAGAGAATCGAGCCAAGCTGAGGATATTGATCAAAGCCTATGACCGCGTCAGCTTCTTCTAATTCATCTGCTAAGTCTTTACCGTAGCGCTCTGCCATACAGCCGACTGCCACAACCGCTTTTGTGCCGTGTTGCATTTTGACATCGTGCGCAGCCAAGATTGTGTCAATCGAATCTTTCTTTGCAGAATCAATGAAGCCACAGGTGTTCACAACAATCGCTTCGGCTTCTTCAGGATTTTCCGTCAGTTGCCAATCACTTTGAACCAGAATACTCGCAAGTTCAGCGCTGTCTGTTTCATTACGCGAACAGCCAAGCGTAATGAGGTGAACTTTCTTTGCCATACCCTTAGCCTAAATTGAAGCGGATTAGTCGGTGACAGGACTCGTGAAAGTTTGACTGACGACCTGCCCAATGCCACCCAGATATCCAATATTCTCATCATTCACGGTGAGGTTGATGCCAGCGGCATTTCCAATCGTCACAGTCAGCGACGTCGTGTCATTGAATGAGAGGCTTTCCCCGGTTTCGAGGATGCGTTCGAAGATGATTTGATTCACACTGTTTTTCACTGAGACCCACGACCTACTTTCGGCGGCGAGTACAACTGTGACTCCTGTGAACTCATTCGGTGGGTTCTCGCTTTGGCTAGACGTAGGTGTAATGCTCACATCAGGAAGCGGAGTTGAGCTTGGAGTCCTTGAAAATAAGCCAACCAAGATGAGGGTAAAGAGTAAGAGCAAACCGATTGTCATCACTACGAAGGTGTAATTTCGTCGTTGTA
>JBDLTY010000080.1:0-3131 GCA_039805585.1 Actinomycetota bacterium
CTCCAGCTCGAAGTGCTTCTGTTACTGAAAGATAGGCGTCTGGAAGATCTACATACTTTCCAACAAGTCCTACTTTCACACTGCTGCTTGGATGATGTACAACTTGCAGGAGTTCATCCCAGCGCTTCCATTCAACATCTTTGAAAGGTAGCCCCAGAGTGCGGATGATGTAACTATCGAGGCCTTCACGATGCAGCACCCTTGGAATGTCGTAAATACTTGGTGCATCTGCCGCAGCCACTACTGCTTCCTCATCCACATCGCACATCAAACTTACTTTTCGTTTGATGCTTGCAGGAACTTCTCGATCACAACGCAGCACTAATGCGTCAGGTTGAATACCGATACTTCGAAGTGCTGAGACCGAATGCTGAGTCGGTTTGGTTTTTAGTTCGCCCGATGGTCCGATATAGGGAAGAAGCGAAACATGAATAAAGAAAACATTCTCGCGGCCCACGTCTTGTCGGACCTGTCGAACCGCTTCAATAAAAGGTAGTGACTCAATATCGCCGACAGTCCCGCCGATTTCGGTGATGACAACATCCACTGCATCACTGGCCATTGCGCGTATTCGAGACTTAATTTCGTTGGTGATATGGGGAATGACTTGAACTGTATCACCTAAAAATTCACCGCGTCGCTCTTTGGCAATCACCTCTGAATACACCTGTCCGGTTGTGACATTTGCCTTGCGAGAAAGGTTGACGTCAAGAAAGCGTTCATAATGACCGATATCTAAATCAGTTTCTGCGCCGTCTTCGGTTACGAAGACTTCGCCATGTTGAAATGGATTCATGGTTCCAGGGTCAACGTTGAGATATGGATCGAGTTTTTGCATAGTAACCCGAAGTCCTCGAGCAGTTAATAGGTTTCCAAGGCTTGAGGCTGTCAATCCTTTACCAAGCGATGATGCAACTCCCCCAGTTACAAAGATGTGTTTGACGGTGTTGTTTTTATTCACTGAATCTCCCGCGAACTTAATTGGTCACGGGGGTCCACAGTATCACCTTGCAGGTCTACTTCTTCAAACTGGCCTTAGCGGCACGAGCTTTTTCCAACAATTCTTCAGCATGCTCACGTGCAGATTGCGAGCCTTCGAGCCCAGCGAGCATCCGGGCAAGTTCCGAAACACGTTCAGACTCCTCCAAAACCCTTATGTCAGTCTTGGTCACTTGATCTGTAATAGATTTTTGGACGACGATGTGTTGGTCGGCAAAGGCCGCAATTTGTGGCAAGTGGGAGACCACAAGCACTTGGGATCGAGCGCTAACCAAGACGAGCTTCTTGGCTATTGCAAGTGCTGTAGCACCTGCAACGCCTGTGTCGATTTCATCGAAAATCATCACCGGGACCTGAGTGTCCCGCAACAAACTTACTTCGAGAGCTAACATCAAGCGTGAGAGTTCACCACCACTTGCACTATCTTGAAGGGGTGAGAGCTTTAGCCCTGGATTGGCTGAAAACATAAACTCAACTGAATCAATACCTGTTTCACTCACATCAGTGGAGCGTGCTTCAACTTCAAATCGAGCTGCACCAAGCGCTAAATCAGATAGTTCCTTTGAGACACTACTCTCAAGGTCTTTTGCTTTCTGGAGGCGAATGTCGTGGAGTTTTTGGCATTCACTCATCAGTACTTCGTAGTTTTGCGTTGTAACGCTTTCAAGTTTTTGCAATTCTTCGTCGCCGATATCTACTAATTGAAGTTGACGCTCAGCAGCTTGCTGCCATTCATATAGATCAGCCACAGTCGGACCGTGCGCTTGCAGTAGTTGCTTTATTTGTCGCTGCCGCTGCATCAAATCGTCGATATTGGCTTCGGGATTAGCAACTTTTTCAAAAAGTGCGAGCAATTTGAGTTGCGCAGTTTGAACACTTTCACCTGCCTGCCTCAAAAGCTCCAGAATCTGCTGCACTTCATTGTCACTCGACGAAACCTTCTCAAGAGCGCGAGTGGAGGTTTCAATTCCGCTTGTAACCGAAATTTCAGATGTGCCAAGTGCATCCAGTGCTATTTTTAGATGTTCAGTGACTCGCTCTGCGTTTGTGAGTAATTCGATGGATTGGGCAAGAAGTACATCTTCCTCTGGTTGGATTGCAAGCGATTGACACAATTCAACATCTGTGCGAAGGCTTTCCGCCATTTTGATTGCTGTATCACGTTCTACTTTGAATTCCTTCAGTTGTTTTTGCTTCGCTTGATACGCTTGATACGCGCTAGAAACAGCACTTCGAGCCTGCGTTATCTCTTCCCCTCCGAATTCATCCAGTATCAGCAAATGAGTCTTGGAGTTCAGCAATCTGTAGGTGTCATGTTGGCCGTGGATTGCCACCCATACATCCGCAATTTCTCTCAACAATGAACTCGGTGCGGATTTGGCCTGCAAACTTGCTTTGCTTTTACCATCCTTTGGAAATTGTCGAGCAATGTATAAGGTTCCCTCATCAAGTTCTACACCCAGGTTGAGAAGTTCTGCTGCGTGACTTGAGAGATCTAGAATTCCTTCGACGAAGGTGTCATCAGCCACCATATCAGCACTTGATGGCTTGAAACCCGTTAATGCCACGAGGCCATCGAGAAGTAATGTTTTACCTGCCCCTGTTTCTCCACTGATAACGATGAGACCGCTTGAAAAGCGAAGTTCAGCAGAGTCAATTAAGCCTAGTTTTCGAATTGTCAGTTGTTCAAGCATCGTGCGATTCACGCCAGCCTATGGTTGGTAGCCTGAATTTATGAACAAGACGATCCGTGAAATTTGTATCATCGAATCGAACAAAGGAAATGTGTTTCTCATGTCCGGTAACGATCACATCATCTAGATATTCAAGATTAAACGTTCTTCTACCATCAAGGTTGAGTAACCCTGAATCTGAATGAATCTGCACCTTGTATTCTGAGTCAGTTGAGAAAACAATCGGCTTTGCAAAAAGAGCATGCGCACAAATAGGCACCATCACAAGGCATGACACATTCGGATACACAATCGGACCGCCCGCCGAGAATCCGTAGGCTGTTGATCCGGATGGTGTGGCAACAATAACGCCATCCCCAGCCCAAGCAGTCAGAACCGTGTCGTTGATGAAGTGTTTCAGCTCAATCATGATTTCGTGATGATTCTTTTCCACGGACA
>JBDLTY010000081.1:0-5860 GCA_039805585.1 Actinomycetota bacterium
TTTAGCCTGCATGATTCCCTTAAAGTTCGGGAATCGTGCTTCTGCTGACCTTTCTGTAATCACAACTACCGCAGGAAACGTCGACTTTAAGGTTAAAACTTCGCCATCAACAGCTGCGCTACCTGAAACAGAATCATCATTTATCTGCAATTCATCCAATGCCACAAAGACTGGCCAATCAAGGTATTCAGAAATCATTGCGGGAACAATTCCGCCTCGTCCATCAGTAGATTCTTTTCCTGCAAAAACAAGGTCCGGTGCTATTTTTTTGATAGCCGCAGCAAGGACTTGTGCGGTTCGGACGGCATCCGATCCTTTGAGTTGTTCATCAGCTACAACCACAGCAGAATCAGCACCCATTGCCAATAGTTTTCGGATTGAAGTTTCGGATGAAGCTGGGGCCATTGTGAGAGCAACGATTTCTACGTCTCCACCGTTGTCCCTGTATTTGAGCAGGTGTTCGATTGTACGTTCGTTGATTTCATCGAGCACAGGTTCTGAGCTTGCTCTGTCTAGCCAGCCTGTAACTTCATCTAGTCTGCGGCTTCCCCAGGTATCTGGAACTTCTTTTGCAAGTATTACGACCTTCACGACCGGTCTCCTTTGCTTTTAGCTAACTGTTGGTGTCTGTCAAAATTGAAAAAGATTGTCATTACTATTCAGGCCTTTCAACAAAACTACGTAACTTGATTGCTACCTGCTCTGTCAATGGAATTGCCTTCTCTGTGGCTAAATTGACATTTGCGTAAATAATTTCCATCAAGGCCAACTTCATTTCACCCCGCCATATGTTTGTTTGAAGTGTGAAGCTTTTTGTTCCAACCTTTGTGCAAGTAACGTCTACATCCAATAAATCGTCAAACTTTGCTGACGCGAAGAAATCAGCATTAATGTTGACGACAGATGGGTCCACTCCCGATTCAATTAAGTGGTCGTAATCCCACCCAAGTAAACGGAAAAACTCCGTCATACCCACATCTGCGATTTCAAAGTATCTACTATTGAAAAGAAACCCCTGTTTGTCGACTTCGTGATAACGAATTCGGTGTTCTAAAACCTTCATCGAATCACCAACTCATCTTCTTGTAAACGTTTGTATAACTCGGGACGCTGCAGCTTAATACCTGGGGCTTCAGGGTTTTCTCGTGATGTAAGTAATTGTTCGCGATCAAGATCAGCAAATAACACTTGCTCACCTTCTCGTGTCTCATCAGCAAGCATGCCGTCGTTCAGGCCAAAGTTTTTATCAACAGGCGCAGTAACTAATGACCTTCCGACTGCGTACAACACTCCATCAGCAGGTAATCCGCTATTGCCCACGAGTGGAGACATCACCACAAACATTTGGTTTTCAACTGCCCTTGCAGAACATCCCGTCTTGACCCTGAAAACGCCCCGGCGATTCCAAGTTAAAGAAGGACAGAGTATAAGTTCGACGCCTTTGCTCACCAAATGACGCGAGAGTTCCGGGAATTGAATGTCAGCACAAATTAATACCCCTGCCTTGAATGGGCCAATCTGCGTCACCAATACGTGATTACCTCCGACAGCACCTAAATCAACTTCAGGTGGGGTGAGATGGAGCTTATCTTGCATTTCAACCGAACCATCTGGATGAGCTAGAACTGCTGTATTTCGAAGAGTCCCGTCATCAGCAATGCGGTTATGACTTCCACCTAAGACATAAATATTGTTTTCTTTGGCTATCTGAGAAAGCCCCTCAATAATTTGATCAGTTAAGGGTGCGAGAAAATGCCAATAATCAGACTTGATAGTCTCGCTGGTCACTAGATGGTCTGAAATTGCTGCTAAAAGACCGGTGCTCGCAAGTTCAGGGAAAACTACTAGTTCTGCTTCTCCATCTTTGGCCTTTTTGACAAGTGATTCGACATGTCCAAGGAAACCTGAGACGCTTTTCTCTGCTCGTAGCTCAAATTGAACCGAGGCAACGCGAAAAGTATTCATTAAGTGCTCCGTCCAGCAAGCAGTTGTTTAACCTCAGCTCTATTGACTTTGAGGGTTGTGGCATTTTGTGGGACTTCAGGAATTACCTCGTATCTTGTGGGAACTTTGTATCCAGGAAGTCTTTCACTCGCGAAAGCTTTGATAGCGTCAGGATCGAAAATAAAACCGTTCTTGAGTTGCACTGCAGCAACAACTTCTTCACCATAAAGCGGATCAGGCAAACCAACTACAGCTGATTTTGCAATCTCAGGATATTCATCAAGCACGGCTTCCACCTCTGCTGGGGAAACGTTACTTCCACCACGTATGATCATGTCCGAGAGCCTACCGACGACGTAGACGTAGCCGTCCTCATCAACTCGAACCAAATCCTTGGTTTTATACCAGCCGTCATCGGTAAGAGATTCTTGAGTAAGAATTGGGTCATTCCAATAACCGAGCATTAGTCCTGGTCCTCGAGAAAGTGCTTCTCCTATTTCACCTGGGTTTACGTCAGTTCCGTTCTTATCTACAACTCGAAGTTCTGAACGAGGTACAAGTTTTCCAGCAGAACCTGTTCGTGGGTAGGGATCACTAACTGGGTTATAAGTAATCAATGGGAACATCTCTGACGCACAATAGGTATCGTGCACTGGTAAACCTGTAAACACCTTGAGGGCATTAAATGCTGTTTCATTTCGTGGTTCGCCACCTGATAAAACTAAACGAAGCGATGAAAGGTTCCACGTATTTTCATTCGTCTCCAAAAAATGAGCCAATTTTGCAAGTACTGTCGCAACAGCTGGAAGGAAAGTCACTTTATATTTTTCAATTGCTTGCGCAATGAGCTCAGGTTTTGATCTACGGAGTGAAACTACTGTTCCGCCTGCTAAGAGAGTTGACATTGTCACAGTAGTAAGGCCAAATAGCCATGCCATTGGCAGACAGGTAATAACAACTTCATCGCTGTTGATCCCCCATACCTCGCCATGGGTTTTTGCACTATTGAATAATGCATCGCCGGAAAGCATAATCGCTTTCGGACGTGAGGTTGTCCCCGATGAATAGCAAATTAATTTCAATGGCTTGATGAGCGCCTCTGGAGTCGGCATAACATCTTTCGCCACATTACCCACGATGAAATCTTCGTCAATTCGAACAACCGGTAAATCTGCCCGAAGCAACCCTCGCAATAGAGGGTCGGTTGTTTTGTCAGTGAAAACAATTACTGGATCAGCATCTTGTACGGTGGTCACCACATCTGATGCTGTAGTTGAAGGAAATATGGTGGCAACAGTTCCCCCCGCAGCCCACACCGCGAATACAGAGACGATATAGCTAACTGAGTTTTCGGCAACTATGGCTACTCTGTCACCTTGCTTTAAACCAGCGTTAGCAAGTGCGTGCCACCTCTCACTAATTTCATCCATCAGTTCGCGATATGTGAGAGATCGCGTTTCATCTGTAATGGCGCATTTATCAGCGTTCACGGCAGCAGTTTTAGCCAGTTCATCTAAATAGATGAACTGAGATGCCGTAGCTACCATTTTTCCGCCTCCGCACGAATGACTTTTCCTTGGAATTGATCCATTTGAAGTAGATAATCCCAAACCTATGTATGAATTTATTTGTTCCATAGCATGCCTGGCTTTGTAACGATTCTTAGTTTTCAAAATTTTCTTGTGATTTTCCACAACATTCGGAAAATTCAATCGCGCTTTATGCTTGCAAAGAATCCTGCAATTCTTAGCAAATGTGAATTCACATCAGTGCCTCACAATTTAATATGACAATTTCGTTTCTGACTAGGTGAATCATGAATACTGAAGAACAATTACTCTCAAAAGTTCCTTCCCAGCTGTATATCGCAGGTAAATGGGTGGATGGCTCAACTGGTAAAACTATCGAGGTTAAAGACCCTGCGACCGGTGAAGTTATCAAAACTATTGCTGATGCCTCGCCTGAGGATGGTATTGCGTGTTTGGATGCGGCTGTTGCTGCTCAGGAAGAGTGGGCTGCGACAGCGCCTCGTGTTCGTGGTGATTTGCTGCGTAAGGCTTTTGATCGTGTTCAGGAGCTCAAGGATGAGTTTGCTTTACTCATGACGTTAGAGATGGGTAAGCCTTTAGCGGAAGCTATTGGTGAAGTTAATTACGGTGCAGAGTTTTTAAGGTGGTTTTCTGAAGAAGCGGTGCGTATTTCTGGCCGGTATGGTTCAAATCCTGAGGGTACTGGTCGCACGATTGTGACCCACCTTCCTGTCGGGCCTTCTTTTTTGATTACTCCCTGGAACTTCCCACTTGCTATGGCAACTCGCAAGATTGGTCCAGCTCTGGCTGCAGGCTGCACGGTAGTGGTTAAGCCCGCAACATTGACGCCGTTGACCACACTGTATTTTGTGAAGATTTTGGAAGAAGTTGGTGTTCCTGTAGGAGTCGTCAACGTGTTTACCACGTCAAAGACGGCAGAGGTTTCCAACCCCATTATTTTGGATCCACGACTTCGTAAGCTCTCGTTTACTGGCTCCACCGGTGTTGGACAGTCTTTGATGAAACTTGCTGCAGAAAATGTGCTCCGCACTTCCATGGAACTTGGCGGAAACGCACCGTTCCTCGTCTTTGAAGATGCAGATCTTGACAAAGCAGTCGATGGTGTCATGCTTGCGAAGTTCCGTAACATCGGACAGGCCTGTACGGCGGCCAACCGTATTATCGTTCACGAATCTGTTGCTGATGAATTCTCCCGCAGAGTTACTGAGCGAGTGAAGGCAATGAAGATTGGCCGTGGAACCGAAGAGGGTGTCGCTATCGGCCCACTTATCGACGACAAAGCAGTTGCCAAAGCCAACGAACTTGTCCAAGATGCTGTTGCAAAAGGCGCAACAATTTATACCGGTGGTCAAGCAATTGACGGCCCCGGATCTTTCTATGAACCAACTGTGTTGATGGGTGTGACCAGCGGCGCTGACATCATGACCGAAGAAATCTTTGGTCCAGTGCTTTCTATCACCACTTTCACAACAGAAGAAGAAGGTATCAAAATCGCAAACGACACCGAATATGGTCTGATCGGTTATGCCTACACCGAAGACTTAAAGCGTGGTCAACGCCTGATTGAAAAACTTCAGACGGGCATGATGGGTTTGAACGTTGGAGTTATCTCCAACGCTTCTGCACCTTTTGGCGGCGTCAAAATGTCGGGTCTTGGCCGTGAAGGCGGATTCGAAGGAATCCACGAATATCTCTCAACCAAATACACCATGACCCCAAACCCGTTTGCCTAAGCTTTTTTGTATACATGTGTATTTCTACGAAGTATTTTGTACAAGCGAAAGAACAACAAATGAAAGCACACGTCGTATGGAGTCATCCCCGAAGTAATTCTTTGACGGGTCACGTAGTAGATTCTGTCATCCAGCAACTTTCTTCTGTTGGATTTGACGTTGATGTTCTTGATTTGCAGAGAGAAAATTTCGATCCAGTATTGGGAAGTGAAGATGAACCAGATTGGGACAATATCAACAAAAAATATTCGCCAGAAGTGCATAGATTAGCCGAGAGGGCCCAAACTTCAGATGTGATTATTTTTGTATTTCCGGTCTGGTGGTATGGCCTGCCAGCAATCCTCAAGGGTTATTTGGACCGGGTTTGGAATCAGGGATTGCTTTACAACTCGAGTAAATCCAACTCCATTAAGTCTGTTCTATGGGTAGCTTTGGCAGGCCTTCCCCAGAAATCCTTCGAAAAGCGTGGCTATAAAGATGCGATAGAGACGATTCTCAATGACGGAGTTGCCTAATTCTGCAAGATAAAAAATAGCAATGTTCTTTTCTTGTACGACACAATCGACAATGGATTAATGCATACTTCTTCTCAAGATTTGGCGGAAAGCATTAATGAAACTCTCAAAGGCATCT
>JBDLTY010000082.1:0-6490 GCA_039805585.1 Actinomycetota bacterium
TCGAAGATCTGAATCCCGCATTCATCGTCTTTGCCCGAAGTGCTCCGGCAGCGATATTGCTCCTTGTTTATAGTGCAATTCGTGGAAAGCTTCGAAGCAATCTTAAGTTTTACAAGACTGCTATCGGCTTTGCCTTTGTTGAGATGATTTTTCCTTGGTGGTTTATCAATCTTGCCGAACAAGACATTTCATCAAGCCTTGCAGGCCTTTTACTTGCAACTGTACCGATCTTTGGGGTGTTGATTGCACGTTTCCGCGGCGATAGGAATGCATTTCATCAACGTAGAATTGTTGGAATGCTCATTGGAACGCTGGGCGTAGTTATTCTTGTTGGACTTGACTCCATCACGCATGGCATTTCTATTCTCGCAGTGGTTATTGTGCTGCTCGCTGCATTTGGGTATGCCTTGGGGCCAGTGATTGTGAACAAGACACTTGGTGAGTCAGATTCGCCAACAGTCATTGGAATGTCACTACTAATTGTGTCACTCGTTTACACACCATTTCTTCCATTCATTGCGCCAACTGAAGTGCCATCAACAACTTCAATTGCGGCCGTCGTGACACTTTCAATTGTCTGCACAGTAATTGCATTCCTCTTATTCTTTGCGCTCATTGATGAAATTGGCCCAGTTCGAGTCACCTTGATTACTTACTTGAATCCAGCAGTCGCACTCATTTTAGGAGTAGTGTTCCTATCTGAACCCATCACAATTGGGCTCGCAATTGGTTTTCCAATGGTCATCATTGGATCCTGGTTCGCTTCATCAGTGAATCAAAAATATGAAAGTGTGAATGCGTGAGCGAAACTGAAGATAGATACCTTGAACACCATCAAATTGTTCCGATACTTATCGGACTTATGACGGGGCTTTTCTTAGCAGCACTTGATCAAACCATCGTCGCAACGAGTATCCGCACAATCGGTGATCAACTGCAAGGGTTATCGCTTCAAGCCTGGGTTACAACTGCATATCTCATCACCAGCACAATCGCGACGCCTATCTACGGCAAACTCGGCGATATCTTTGGAAGAAAGCCGTTGTTTATCTGGGCAATCTCAATCTTTGTTGGCGGATCACTTCTTTGTTCACTTGCAACGTCAATGGAAATGCTTGCAGGGTTTAGGGCAATTCAAGGAATTGGAGCGGGTGGACTTTTCACCTTAGCTCTTGCAATTATCGGTGACATCGTGCCACCTCGAGAGAGAGCACGGTATCAAGGGTTCTTCATTGCTGTCTTCGGCACTTCAAGTGTGATTGGGCCAATTGTTGGTGGTTTCTTCTCAAGCCAAGATGCCGTCCTTGGGCTTGATGGCTGGCGTTGGATCTTCTTTGTGAATGTGCCACTTGGTGCATTTGCTCTGTATCTAGTGAACCGCACACTCAAGATTGCCCACCTTGAACGAGTGGATCACCGCATCGATTGGTTCGGCGCAATCACACTCAGCACAGGCATCATCCCCTTGCTCCTCGTAGCAGAGCGTGGCTTGCAATGGGGTTGGACATCAAGTTCAGCAATTGCCTGTTACATCATTTCTATTGTTGGCTTTTTGCTCTTCACCAGAATTGAATTGAAAATGGGAGATGAAGCACTCATCCCACTACGACTCTTTAAAGACAAGACATTTTCAATCATGACCTCTATCGGCATTATTTCCGGTATGGCTATGTTCGGTGGGCTCGCTGTCTTGCCACTGTTCCTTCAAATCGTCAATGGCGCAACGCCTGCTGAAGCCGGTATTCAATTATTGCCTGTCACTCTGGGCATCATGGTTGGATCTATTGCATCAGGGCAAACAATTAGTAGAACGGGTCGTTACAAGATGCTGCCAGTCTTTGGAAGTATCTTGATCACGGTGTCACTGGCTTGGATGACACAACTCAAAGTTGACACACCATATTCCTCAATTGCGATGATGTCACTACTGTTTGGTTTTGGTCTTGGTGGCTTGTTGCAACCAACAATCATCGCTGTTCAAAATGCAGTCTCACCTCGAGACATTGGCGTTGCAACTTCTTCAGTCACTCTCTTTCGACAGATGGGTGCAACCCTTGGTACCGCAGTGTTCCTTGGAATGTTGTTTGGCAATTTGCCAGCGAATGTGAGTGAGAATTTCACGAAAGCACAATCGGATCCAAACTTTGTTGCCGCATTACAAGACCCACAAAATGCTGATACTGTGGCGAAACTTCAGCAATTACAAGGTGGTGGCGCAAGCGCATTCGATGATACCTCGTGGTTCGCAACCGCTAACCAAATACTTGTGCGTCCAATTCTTGAAGGCTTCGCGCAATCGATGGTAGCTGTTGTCACTGTAGGAGCACTGGTCGCTCTGTTTGCTGTCTTCTTCACCTTCTTTGTGCCAAACAATGAAGTGAAAGGCCGTGGCGAGGCTCCGCGCGTCGTTGTTGAGTAATCAGTAAGAATATGGGCATGAAATCTATCTTGATTCGGCTCTTGGGCCTTGCTGTTGGCCTCTGGGTCACTGACTTAGTTCTTGAGGGCATCACATTGTCCGAGGAACCACTTCGCATCATTGGTGTCGCTGTCATTTTTGGTTTGGTGAATGCAATTATCAAACCACTCGTGAAGATACTGACCTTCCCAATCACGATTATCACGCTTGGGCTCTGGCACCTTGTTATTAACGCAGGACTCTTCCTCTTTGTTGATTACTTGAGTGATGCGCTTTCGATTGAGTCATTTGGGTGGGCTCTTGGTGGTTCGCTCATCATGGCTGCCATTTCAGCAGTATTCGACAAAGTCGCGGAATAAATGTTTGAGCCTAGCCAGGAGCCAGGCGAGTTCTACCCCGCAGTTGGCGTGGGGCCTCATCCTTTGCCTTGGCCTGTGGGTGATGAGTTCGATCCTGAATTTCTTGAGCAGGGCGACAGAAGAAATATTCTCGAAAAGTATCGCTATTGGAAAACTGAAGCGATTAAGGCAGATCTTCAGAAGACGAGAGCAAGAGTTGAAGTTGCGATAGAGAATTGGCAACATGATCTCAACATTGGTTCGCTCGTACGAACTTCAAACGCACTCAATGTTCGACGATTTCACATCATTGGCAAGAAACATTGGAATCAGCACGGAGCGCTGATGACAGATAAATATCTTGATGTATTGCACCATCCAACGATTGAAGAATTTCTTGAGTATGTGAAGAGAAATGAATTTCCACTCATTTGCTTTGAAAACAACACAGTGTCACAGCCGCTTGAAACGTTCATATTTCCCAAAGACCCTGTCCTTGCCTTTGGCAACGAAGGTTTAGGAATGTCAGATGAACTTTTATCTGCTGCTAATGAAGTTGTGCATATCAGCCAATTTGGGTCAGTGAGATCCATTAACGCATCTGCTGCTGGCGCAATAGCACTTTTTGAATGGCAGCGACAGAATTATTCGCAGTAACCGCCATCACAGCAGGGCTGGATATAAAAGCAATTCGGGCAGAAGTCTTTGCCACCTCTGCGCTCTAAATCAACACTTTCACATGCCGGACATGGTCCTGGGTCGCCCATCACTGGGCGATTCAATAATCTTGGTACATTGATTTCAATCAGACACGCGAAAGGTACAAGATGAGCATTGAGTTTTATGGCGCTGAGTGGTGCGGGGATTGCCGTCGAAGTAAGCGCCTTTTGGATTCCTTGAGTGTGCCTTACGTGTATCACGATGTTTCAGTTGATGATGCCGCGAAAGATAAGGCTATTGAGATTTCTGGCAAGCAGAGCATTCCAGTTATCACCTTTGCTGATGGAACATATTTCGTTGAACCTAGTGATCCAGATTTGCGAGCGAAGCTCAAAGAACTTGGGATTATTTCAAACTAACTATTCGTTACCCACAGCGTGCTTTGGATCGAAACCAAATGGTAGTTCTAGTCGATGCTGCGCCATGAGATCTCGGTTTGTTAATATGTTTAAAGTGTTTCCATCGGCTGCAATCACGCCGCCAGAGAGAATCACAGATCGCTCGCAAAGCTCTAAAGCGTAGGGGAGATCGTGCGTCACCATCAACAGCGTGATATCGAGTTTTTTCAAAATTTCCGAGAGTTCACGGCGGCTTGCTGGATCAAGATTTGAACTTGGTTCATCAAGTATCAATATCTCAGGTTTCATGACAAGTACTGTTGCAAGCGCTACGCGACGTCGTTGACCAAACGATAGATGATGCGGTGCTCTATCTTTGAATTCAAGCATGCCAACTTCCAAGAGAGCATCGTGCACCCGCTTCTCAATCTCACTATCGTCAAGACCCAGATTCTTCGGACCAAATGCAACATCCTCAAAAACACTTGGCATGAACAATTGATCGTCAGGATCTTGAAACACAATTCCAACGCGTCGTCGTATTTCCTTCAAGGTATCTTTGTCAGAATCAACTTTCATCCCTGCAATAACGACTTCACCAAGGCCCGCCTGCAAGATTCCATTCAAGTGCATGACTAGGGTTGTTTTGCCCGCTCCATTTGGCCCAAGGAGCGCTACTCGCTCACCACGAGCGATTGAGAGATTAACGCCAAATAACGCTTGGTGTCCATCAGGATAGGCGAAAGCAAGTTGTCGAACTTCAAGCACACTCTTTGTCATACAAGACTTCCAATCAAGAAAATAATCGCAACCGCTGGCAATAGAAAAGCAACATAGTCACTTCGTGAAAAACGTTCCTTGCCGAAATCCATCGTACCTTTGTAGCCACGAGACAACATTGCAAGATGCACTCGTTCTCCTCGCTCGTAGGATCGAATAAATAACGCTCCAGCGCTTTGGGCAAGAACCCGCCAGTGTTTCACACCCCGTGCAGTAAACCCACGACTTTCACGTGCAATTTTCATTCGTTGTAATTCATCGAGTACAACGGCGCTATAACGAACCATAAAACTTGCAATCTGCACCAAGGTATTTGGCAGTTTGATGAAGGCAAGAGCATTCAAAATTTCCCGGGCCGGTGTCGTCGCAGCAAGAATCATGCTTGACATCACACCAAGCGTTGCTTTTGCCAAAAGTCCAAAACCTGCAATTAAACCAGCTTCAGATAATGAAAGTCCCAACACTTCAACATCTGGTCCTCGACCGAAGATTGGCAACATCAATGCGAAAATCACAAAGGGAACTTCGACCACCATTCGTTTCATCAGCCGAAGGGGTGGGAGTTTTGAAATGCTCAACACACCGAAAATCAGGAGTAGGTAGAGGCCGAAAGTCCAATACTCGGTATTCGGCGTTAGCACTACGACAATAATGAAGAGCAACACAGCAATGAGTTTGCTTGCAGCATGCAAATCGTGAATAAACGAATGTCTATGGATATAAAGGTGATCTCCGAGCTTATGTCCATGTTCATGGACATCAACTTTTACTTCGATTGCGGTTTGCGAACCCACAAATACAACCCTACTGCTAAAAGTCCAGTAGCAAGAACACCAGTGATGCCAGCCACTGCTGTTGAAAGTCTTGCATCACCAAGAAAACTCACTGTGTAATCAGCAAAGGGAGAACCCGCTACTGGTGAATCTTTTGCTCGTTCAATAAATCCAAGATCTTCAGCCACCTTTTCAAGACCATCAGGATGACTTGATGCGTAGTAACTGACAAAACCGGCTAAAAATCCACTGAGCAAAAGCCCAGCCATGATGATTGTTTTCACCTTCATGATTGTGACCTGATTTCAAGTTCTTGCTTCTGCAAATTCGTACGAGCTGCCCAGACAAGATCTGGTCTTGTCGCAAGAACTGCACTGACTGTCAGTGCAGTAATCACCGCTTCACCAATGCCAATCAATACATGGACTGACAGCATTGCTGTTGCCACAGCTCCAAGATCGAGCACATCAGTTCCACCGATTGCAAATAAGAATACGAAACTCAGTGCTGAGGCAGGAACACTGACAAGTGCAGCAAGTGCACTCACTAGAACAAGACCCGTCTTGCTCTTGGAGAAAGTTTTTCCGATTTTCAGAACGAGCCATGCCACAAGAACTGTTACAACTCCCATGACTGTGACATTCGATCCAATAGCAGTCAATCCACCATCGGCGAAAATGACGGTTTGCAGGCCGAGCACAACGACCATTGCGAGTAATCCTGCCCAAGGTCCAACAAGGATTGTCGCCAATGCGCCACCAAGTAAATGTCCGCTCGTGCCAACCGCAACGGGAAAGTTCAACATTTGGGCTGCAAAGATAAAGACTGCAGTAAGTCCCACCATCGGAGCAACTTCGGCCTCAATGGAACCTTTGGACTTTTTGAGCGCAACAGCGGTTGCTGAAGCGGCAAGGACGACTGCCCCAAGGGATACTGGGGCATTGAGAAACCCGTCAGGAATATGCATAGATTGAGGGTAGCAACTCAGAGGAGTTATTGCAAATAATTTGCAATAAGGAGGTGTTAGTGCGTCTTCTCTATATCTCGCACGACCAACTCTCGCTCAACCACGGCATCTTGGCTGGAGCAAATGTCGAAACTGATGTCATCGTTATGGTTGAA
>JBDLTY010000083.1:0-17916 GCA_039805585.1 Actinomycetota bacterium
TTACGCATAAAAGTGAATAAGGTTGACCCGTATGAAGGGAAAAGGGTGAGCGCTCCTTCAGTAGCAATTGTGCTAGCAGCAGGCGATGGCACCCGTATGAAATCCAATCTCCCAAAAGTTCTCCATCCAATTCTTGGAAAAGCAATCATTCTTCACGTCCTTTCGAACCTCACAGAACTCGGCTTTGATCAGATTGTGGTGGTGACGAGCCATCCGGATGTTGATGAATGCGTGAAACAAGAATTCCCAGATGTTGTCTTTGCCCATCAAGAAAACCGTAATGGAACGGCCGATGCTGTTCAGGTCGGATTAGAGAAAGTTAGTAAAGAAGCCACTCGAGCACTGATAGTGCCGGGGGATACACCACTACTTGCCGCGCACATTCTCCGTGATTTGATTGCAATAGATTCAAGTCCTTTAGCGCTTTTGAGTGCTCACACTTCGAATCCATTTGGGTATGGCAGAGTGGTTCGTAATGGTGGACTTGTTGAAGCAATCGTTGAAGAAAAAGATGCAACGGATACGCAGAAGCGAATTCAAGAAGTGAACGCATCTGTGTATTGGGTAGACATTGAGCTCTTGCGAAAGTTTTTGCCGAACATCACAACCGATAATGCGCAACACGAAAAGTACCTGACTGACATTGTGAAAATGGCTCGAGAGGATTCAATCGATGTTGGAGTTATCCAAGCGCTTGATTTCAATGCTGTGCAAGGTGTGAATAATCGCGTGCAGTTGGCGTACGCCGCCAAATCGATGCAACGAATTATCAATTCTTATTGGATGTTACAAGGAGTCACTATTGAGGATCCGGAAACCACCTGGATTGAACTTGATGTGGTTCTGGCTGCAGATGTGCTCATCCGTCCAAATACGCATCTTCGGGGTAAGACTTCAATTGCCAAAGGTGCAGTTATTGGACCTGATAGCGATGTGACTGATTGCACAGTGCTTGAAAACGCAACAGTGTTGAAGTCTGTGGCGATCCAAGCGCATATTGGTACGAATGCAACTGTTGGGCCATTTAGTTACCTCAGGCCTGGAACAGATTTGCACGAACAAGTGAAAATCGGTGCCTATGTTGAAGTAAAGAATTCAGTTGTCGGGCAGGGTTCAAAAGTTCCACACCTTTCCTATGTTGGCGATGCCACAATCGGCAAAGACACAAACATCGGAGCGGGAACGGTTTTTGTGAACTATGACGGAATCCAGAAACACAGAACTGAGGTTGGCGACGCCGTGCGCATTGGTTCAGACACAATGCTTGTCGCACCTGTCAGAATTGGAGACGGTGCCTACACAGCTGCCGGCAGTGTGATCACGGATGATGTGCCAGCGGGGGCAATGGCAGTAGCAAGGGAACGACAAAGAAATATTGTTGGCTGGGTAAAGAGAAAACGCCCAGGAACAGTTTCAGCCAAAGCAGCAGAGAGGGATAACTCGTGAGCGGAATCGTGTCACA
Organism: Actinomycetota bacterium; assembly: GCA_039805585.1. Lineage (GTDB taxonomy): Bacteria > Actinomycetota > Actinomycetes > S36-B12 > UBA5976 > JAFMIT01. Next base: position 1,463 of record JBDLTY010000083.1, read on the forward strand.
ACCAAATAAGAAGTTGATGTTGTTTGCCGGTCGCTCACACCCGGCTCTGGCATCTGAAGTCGCTCGATATCTTGATACTGAATTAGTTCCAACAACAGCGTATGACTTTGCCAATGGTGAAATCTTTGTTCGATTTGAAGAGTCCGTCCGTGGCTGCGATGCGTTTGTGTTACAAACACACTCCCTACCCATCAACAAATGGATCATGGAACAGTTGATTATGGTGGATGCATTGAAGCGCGCTAGTGCTAAACGCATCACTGTGGTTGCACCATTTCTCGGCTATGCGCGTCAAGATAAAAAGCATCGAGGTCGTGAACCAATTACCTCTCGTCTGGTAGCAGATTTATTTAAACAGGCGGGAGCTGATCGATTGATGGCAGTGGATCTTCATACTGCACAGATACAAGGTTTCTTTGATGGTCCAGTAGATCACTTATTCGCACTACCCATCATGGCTGATCACATCAAGTCGACAGTTGACACATCGAATGTCACAGTTGTTTCGCCAGATGCAGGACGCGTGCGTGTTGCAGAAAAATGGACAGATGTTTTAGGTGCACCACTTGCCATCATTCATAAACGCCGAGATCCAGATGTTCCAAATCAAGTGAAGATGTTTGAAGTTGTCGGTGATGTCAGTGGCCGAATCTGCGTGATTGTCGATGACATGATTGATACCGGCGGTACCATTGTCAAGGCTGCGGACACCTTGTTTGAGGCTGGCGCTAAAGAAGTGATTGTGGCAGCAACGCACGGAATCTTTTCCGAACCTGCACGAGAACGCCTCAGTCAATCTGCAATTTCACAAGTGCTGGTGACAGACACCTTGCCAATTCCAGATGATCGAAAGTTCGATAGCCTCAAAGTGCTCTCGATTGCTCCATTGATTGCAACTGCAATCAAGGAAGTCTTCACCGACGGCTCTGTGACCTCACTTTTCGATAAATAGACCCCCCTGAAAAGGGCCCCGGAACGCTTTGGCATACTTCGCCTGCTCCTCGGCGAGGGTTAACGACCGTCATCGACGTGGTGATTCCGCCAGGTGCAAACGCGAAAAGAACAAGGAGTTTCACCGTGGCTCAGATTTCAATCGAAGCCCAACCCCGAAATGATTTCGGCAAAGGCGCATCGAGACGTCTTCGTCGTGCTGGTCAGGTTCCGGGTGTTATTTATGGTGGAAACACCAAACTCATCCATGTTTCTTTTGATGCAGGTGACTTAGCGAAGGCCCTGAAGAAATCCGAAGGCACCTTGCAGGTAACAGGCGCAGGCAACGGTGTTGTTGTCAAACCTCGCGAAGTTCAAAAAGATCCAGTTACTCAGGCAATTGAACACGTCGACCTTGTGGTTGTAACTGCCTAATACGTTTTCTGAATTACACTCACCGCGTCGAAAGGCGCGGTTTTTTGTTTCAAGGAGGAGCTATGAATGATTCGCCATGGCTCATTGTTGGACTTGGTAATCCAGGTTCAAAGTATCAAAACACACGGCACAATGTTGGAGCCCTTGCCATTGAACATATCCAACCACTCTCATTTTTTAGTGCAAAGAAGAAATTCCATGCACGAGTGTCTGAATCCACTTTGAATTCAAAAAAAGTTGTGTATCTCTTACCTGACACGTATATGAATGAATCGGGACTTGCAGTAAGTGCTGCGGTGAACTTCTACAAAGTCCCACTATCGCAGGTTGTTGTTCTTCATGACGAGATTGACATCGATTTTTCAACACTTCGTTTGAAACTTGGCGGCGGCGATAATGGACACAATGGGCTGAAGAACATTCGATTGAAACTTGGCTCTGGCGACTTCATGCGGGTTCGAATCGGAGTGTCTCGTCCAACTGGATTTATTGACCCTGCTGACTATGTGCTTTCAAATTTCACAAAGTCAGAATCAAGTGCTTTACCTGAAATCTTTGATCGAGTGCAGGGAGCGCTCGAAGTGCTCGTCCAGGATGGACTTGATGTGGCGCAAAGTAGGTTTAACCAGTGATGAATGACCACGAACTTGCCGCTGACATTGCGAAGAAAGCAGCCCATCTCGTCCTTGACATTCGCGCTGAATCCAAAACCGATTACACAGATCGCGAAGCCACAAAAGCCCTTGCAAATCTTGCTGATACGAGTGCGAATGAATTGCTCATAGCAGCTATTGCAGCTCATCGGCCCGATGATGCAATCTTGTCCGAAGAGTCAAAAGACACCGATGCTCGTTTGAGTGCAAAACGAGTATGGATTATCGACCCGGTTGATGGCACATATGAGTATTCACATGCACTACCAGAGTGTGCGATTCATGTTGCGCTGTGGGATACAGAACTCAAAACATTTCTTGCAGGTGCTGTGGCTTTACCAGATCACGATTTTGTGTGGCGGATGGACATAGCCGGACCTACCATCCAACGCGAGGGAAGAGGGCAACCCTTTATTGTGATTGCAAGTCCTCGAGAAGATAAAGTCTTGCTAAAGAACTTGATGTCAGAACTTGAAAGCAAAGTCACAGACTTTGGATTTGCTGGTGTTGAACTTGATCATTGTGGATCGGTTGGCGGTAAAACATATCGAGTGCTCAGTGGCCAGGCTGAGGTGTATGTGAGTTCTGCTGGATTCAATGAATGGGATTCAGCGGCACCAACTGCAGTTGGCCTTGCTCAAGGGCTACAGGTCAGTGACATGGAAGGGCAACCGCTCATGTTTAACGCTATGCCACCAATTACTCCATCATTTGTCGCAACCTGGCCCGAGCACCACGCGATGGTGATTGATTGCCTCAAGCAACGTCGTACTTGGACCTAGAGTGTTTCTTGAAGGTTTACGCACCAAAGCAAAAGAACATCCTGAGATCAAGCAAACGCTTCATCGACTTGCTCGCGCCGATCAATCTTCAATCTATTTTCCAAATTCATTTTCATCAACGTTTTTATCGCTTGTAGATTTTCCACTTACGCTGGTCGTGACCCCCACGACAGCAGTCGCTGAAGACTTCATTGAAGAGTTATCATCTTTTGTCGATAGAAACTCCATCGCACTCCTGCCAGCCTGGGAGACCCTTCCTCATGAGCAGCTCTCACCATCCCTTGAAATTTCAGGGCAACGAATTTCAACTTTACTTCGAATCAAACGACACGATCCAAATCTTCGCTATGTTGTTGCTCCCATCAGAGCACTCATGCAAAAAGTCCTAACTGATGTATTGGATGTCAGTGAACTTGTCCTTGAAGTCGGACAGGAAATCTCATTTCGAGAATTGACGACGGCAATCTTTGAAAGGGGATATCAAAAGACAGACCTCGTGCAGAGTCGTGGTGAGTTTGCTATTCGTGGCGGCATTATCGATATCTTCCGCGCCACTGACCCGCATCCAATCAGAATTGAATTTTGGGGAGATGAGATTGAATCGATTCGTGAGTTTCAGGTGACAGATCAAATGTCAACTGGAACTATCTCAGGTGCAGTTTCAATTCCAGCCACTCGCGAAATCCTTTTAACTCAGTCCATTGAACAAACTGCCCAGACACTGATTGCCTCCTACCCACACCTTGCGGAACTGCTCACAAAAATCAGTGCAGGAATATATGCCCAAGGATTTGAGTCACTCGCTAGTTTGTTCAACGCTCCACAAACAACGTTAATTGAACTTCTTCCAAAACAGAGTGCCGTAGTGATTCTGCAAAATGAACGCACCCGAAATCGGGCTGAAGATTTACTCAGCACAAGCGAAGAGTTTCTCGAAGCAGCCTGGTCAAATGCAATCTACGGAAATCGCATTCCGCTCGAGGTCAAAGAGTCTTCCTATAGCGCACTTGATGAACTAAAAGTTCTTGCATCAAAACACATTTGGATTGAACATTCACAATTCATTGTTGACGATGACGTAAAAGAGAGTGTTCTAGGCCAAATCAAGCCGATTGCAATTTCAACCACTGAGAATTTGCTTTTCGACATTCAATCCAAACTCAAATCCAAGTTCACAGTGCTAATTACAGCCATGGGCCACGGATGTATTGGTCGAATTCGTGAACAACTGCATGATGCAGACATTCCATCAGCCGAGGTAAAGGACGGATCTGAACTTCAATCCAATGTTGTGAATCTCATGCAGGCAAAACTTGAAACCGGTTACGAGATTCCTGCGCTTAAACTCCTGGTTCTTACTGAAGGGGATTTCTTTGGTGAGCGGGTTTCAAGAAATCCGCAGATGCCAAGTAAGCGCAGGCGTACTATCGATCCACTCACGCTGCGGCCGGGGGATTATGTAGTTCACGAGCATCATGGAGTTGGCAAATACCTGAGAATGGAACAGCGCACCTTTGGCAGTGCGACAAAAGAATTCCTGGTCATTGAATATGCTCCAGCAAAACGTGGTGCCTCTGCAGATGTTCTCTATGTGTCAACAGATCAACTCGATGCCATCTCACGCTATGTCGGCGGTGAGATTCCGCAACTCAATCGACTCGGTGGAAATGATTGGAAAACGGCCAAATCAAAAGCACGAAAGGCAGTTCGCCAGATCGCTAGCCAACTCATTCAGTTATATGCTGCGCGAAATGCCACAAAGGGATTCGCATTCTCTCCTGACACCCTTTGGCAACGTGAACTTGAAGATGCCTTTGCCTATGTTGAAACTCCCGACCAACTGCAGGTAATTGATGAAGTTAAGCGAGATATGGAAAAGCCAATTCCCATGGACCGAGTTGTGTGCGGTGATGTTGGCTATGGGAAAACCGAAATTGCAGTTCGAGCAGCGTTCAAGGCAATTCAAGATGGTAAGCAAGTTGCAGTGCTTGTGCCAACAACGCTCTTAGTTCAGCAGCACACAAAAACTTTCGCTGAACGCTACTCACCATTTCCAATCAAAATCGGAAGTCTGAGCCGCTTTCAGACCGACAAAGAAAACAAACAAACTCTGCAGGGCATAGAAGATGGAAGCATTGACCTTGTCATCGGAACACATCGACTGTTGAGCAAAGATGTCACATTTCGAAATCTGGGCCTGGTCATTGTCGATGAAGAGCAGCGGTTTGGTGTGGAGCATAAAGAGCACCTGAAGGCGATGCGCACGAATGTTGACGTCTTGACGCTCTCTGCAACACCGATTCCAAGGACACTTGAAATGTCACTGACTGGAATTCGTGAGATGTCAACGATTGCAACTCCACCTGAATCTCGCCATCCAATTCTCACCTATGTAGGTCCGTACCAAGCTAATCAAGTGAGAGCAAGTATTCGTCGTGAGCTGTTGCGCGAAGGCCAAGTGTTCTTCATACATAACCGTGTTCAATCAATCACGCAGGCGGCGGCACGAATCTCTGATCTCGTTCCAGAAGCACGAGTTGCAATAGCCCACGGTCAAATGAATGAGCATGAACTTGAGAAGATTATTGTTGATTTTTGGAATAAGGAATATGACGTTCTCGTCTGCACAACGATTGTTGAAAGTGGGCTTGATATTCCAAATGCCAATACCTTGATTGTTGAACGTGCCGACCTATTCGGTTTGTCGCAGCTACACCAACTGCGCGGCCGAGTCGGCCGGGGTAGGGAACGAGCCTATGCATATTTCTTGTTCCCTGAAGATGCATCACTTTCCGACACTGCACATGACCGGCTTTCAAGTATTGCTCAATTCACTGACCTTGGAAGTGGTATGCAGATTGCGATGAAAGACCTTGAAATCCGAGGGGCCGGCAATCTCTTAGGTGGCGAGCAGAGCGGACACATTGCTGAAGTCGGGTTTGACTTATATGTAAGGCTCGTCGGTGAAGCGCTCAACGAATTCAAGGGAGAAACTGAAGAGTCAACGGAGATTCGAATAGAACTTCCTATCACTGCGTATTTGCCTCACGACTATGTTGATTCTGAGCGGCTTCGTATGGATATCTACCAGCGTCTAGCACAAAGCACCTCGAGTGATGATATCCAAACAATTCAAACTGAAATAGAAGATCGATTCAATGATTTACCGATTGAAGTTGCCCACCTATTGGATGTTGCCAATTTGCGACTCTTCATGAGACAGCGTGGTGTTAACGAAGTTGTGGCAACCGGAAAACATGTTCGATTTGCGCCGGTGGAACTCCCTGAAAGTATGCAACTGAAAATCAAGCGTCTCTATCCAGGAGCAATCTTGAAAATCTCTCAGCAACAGGTATTGTTGCCGTTACCTAGTGCCCAAACCCCTGAACTTCTTAAATGGGTTCGGGATACACTTCAGATACTTAGCCCAGAAAAGGTGAAAGCATGAAAAGGCTTCTTGGTGTACTCAGCGCTCTCTTACTGCTTGCTAGTTGTGCTGTCGTTGATAAAGCAGGGCTTGCGGCCTCTGTCAATGACAACCAGTTAAGTGTTGATCAGCTTGCTGGGTATATCGAGCAGATGAATCAGGCAGTAGGTGAACAAGGTTTAGGGATCGACCCAGGTGAGATGAATCGCGGAGTGATTAATGCGTTCATTGTCGAATACATACTCAATGAAATGGCCGCTTCATATGGAGTTTCAGCAACAGATGCCGAGGTTACTGCTCGAATTCGAGCACTTGAACTTGAATTTGGTTCGCGCAGTGAGCTCCTACGAGGTGCAGCCGAGAGTTTGATTGCTGAAGATAGATTGTTTGAATCAATTCGAGCAGGACTCAACACGGCGAAACTTGGTGAGTATTTCGCACCAGATCAAAACCAAGAAGAACAAAATGATTTATTATTTATTGAACTGATTGAATATGCAAAAACATTTGATATTCAAGTCGCACCACGATTTGGTACTTGGGATAGTGAATTCATGGTGTTGATGGAGTCAACAAGTGACGTGGTACTGACCGAAGAGTTCTTTGACTTCATCCAAAACGGTTCATGACCTCAGGACTTGAGCAACTTCGCAATGTCATGAACACATTGCGCTCACCTGGTGGCTGTCAGTGGGATGCCAAGCAAACCCACGAAACGCTTATTACGTATCTAATTGAAGAGACATATGAGCTTGTTGATGCCATTGAGTCAGGCTCATCTCAGGACATGCGAGAAGAACTTGGAGATGTTCTGCTACAGGTCTTCTTTCATTCACGCATCGCTGAAGAAGACGCCGCCAACCCATTCTCGATTGATGATGTTGCAAGAGAAGTTGCAGAGAAGTTAGTGCGTCGCCATCCACATGTCTTTCTCGATATAAAAAGCGATCACATCAAAGAAAATGTTGAAGCAACGTGGCAGAGTGTGAAAGCGGAGGAAAAAGATAGGACTCATGTCTTAGATGGTGTTCCAACTTCAATGCCCGCAATAACTCATTTTCTTAAAATCCTCACACGATTGCACAATGCAAGTATCCCGTTTGAAAATCCAAAGCCCGAAAACTCCAATGATCATGTTGGGTGGATTTTGTATCATGTCGCAGAACTGCATAAGACTTCGCCAGATGCCGATATGGAACTCAGGATACGCGTAAAAGAATTACGAGATCGATTGTCCTAAACGCACTTCACAAGCTTTCATCCAAGGATTTTTTCGTAGATCCTCCGGCAAATTCGATAATGCTTTAGACCATGCGTTCACAGCGAGTTTTGTCTGCAGTGTGTCAATCAGTGGAAGGCCCGCGAGAGCAACGCCAACAGCGCCATCACCAAATTCCTCGCGAGCCCAACGTGGAAGAGTTGCAAATGCTGTTGCGGCAAGTCCGAACCAGAGTGGCACAGCAGGGGTGAGCATCTTGACTTCAGTACTCATTGGTGGTGCCACAATGAACTTCACTGCATCCCTGGCCTCTGGTGATGCATAGAGCATTGGCTTCATCGTTTCAAGATAGAGATTCATCTGAGAATATGAGTGGGGAACTTCATTTTCATCAAGCCCAACGAGCGTCGCGAACTTGCGCTGCTCGTATACATACAAATCCTTTTGCTCCTCTGTTAATTCCTCAACAAGCAAATACACTTCAATCAACGAGTTAACAAATGCAATGTGTACCCATCGCAAGAGATCTGGTGCATCAACTCCAAGTCGTTCGTGCACTCTCTGCACTTGAAGGCCCGCGTCAGTAGCTTCCTTGCTAGTTGCGAATGACGCGACTGATACGAATTCGGCAGTTCTCGAAAGCCGTCCCCATGGGTCGGTTTTATACGCAGAATGTGCCGCAACCCCACGCATGGCAACTGGGTGTAGCGCTTGCATCATTAGCGCTCTTACTCCAGCAATTGCAGCAACCGGATGTGAATGAATCTTCCACGTCATACTCCCAGGTCCATATAGACCAATGTCAGAACTTTCAGTATCAGGCTCTCCGTAGGTCAAGGGCGGAGGTTCTGGAAGCGTTTGCGACAACAGGTTTGAAAGCGATGCGGTCAATGATTCGAAAGCCATTGGGAAAGTGTGCAAGGCAGAGCGAAGTTTCGCCCACTGTGCAAATTAGAATAGGGTTATTGAGGAGATAACATGGCTGAAATTACGAGTATTCACGCTCGCGAAATCTTAGATTCACGTGGAAACCCCACTATTGAAGTTGAAGTAACTGCGGATTTTGTCTTTGCTGGCGTAGCGGCTGTCCCATCAGGCGCATCCACTGGGGCATTTGAGGCAAATGAGAAGCGGGATGGCGGCACTCGATATCTTGGAAAAGGTGTTCAAGGCGCGGTCGAGGCAGTTATCACTGAAATCGCTGATGCACTTGAAGGTCTTGAAGTGAGCGATCAGAGACTTATTGACCAAGTCATGATTGAGCTTGATGGCACACCAAACAAGAGCCGACTTGGTGCAAATGCAATCCTCGGTGTTTCACTAGCTTGCGCTCACGCTGCAAGTGACGAAGCAGGCTTGCCACTTTTTAAGTATGTCGGTGGTGCAAATGCACACCTCTTGCCTGTGCCAATGATGAACATTGTCAATGGTGGTGCCCACGCCGATAGCGGGGTAGACATTCAAGAATTCATGATTGCACCATTGGGCGCACCATCATTCTCAGAAGCGTTGCGTTCAGGCGTCGAGGTGTATCACGCTTTGAAGTCTGTGCTTAAGTCACAAGGGCTTGCGACTGGACTTGGTGATGAAGGTGGCTTTGCTCCAAATCTTCCAAACAATCGTTCTGCACTTGAGCTAATAGCAACCGCAATTGAAAAAGCCGGCTACAAACTCGGCGTAGATATGGGACTCGCACTTGATGTTGCAGCAACCGAGTTTTATAAAGATGGCTCCTATCATTTTGAAGGCAAAAAGCTCACTGCCGATCAAATGGTGGAGTACTACACATCACTTGTTCAAGATTTTCCACTTGTTTCCGTTGAAGATCCAATGTCTGAAGAAGACTGGGACGGCTGGAATCTCATCACGAAAGCGCTTGGCCAAAGTATCCAAATAGTTGGCGATGATCTGTTCGTAACAAATCCAGAGCGTTTGCAACGCGGAATAGATCAATCGACAGCCAATGCACTCTTGGTGAAAGTGAATCAGATTGGTACCTTGACTGAAACGCTCACGGCAGTTTCAATGGCAAAAAATGCAGGGTATATGTGCATGATGAGTCATCGATCTGGTGAAACTGAAGACACGACGATTGCAGACTTGGCGGTTGCTACCAATTGTGGTCAAATCAAAACCGGAGCGCCTGCTCGATCTGAACGAGTAGCAAAATACAACCAATTACTGCGAATTGAAGAATTACTTGAAGAGTCAGGTAGTTACGCAGGTATTGGGGCTTTCCCTCGTTTCAAGCGGTAATGTGAAGTTTGATGGGACAGCGTCGTTTTCTCACATTTCGAGGAATGGTTCTCATTCTCATCGTTCTGATAATTACATTCGTTTTAGCAGTACCAACACGTCAACTTATTGAGCAGCAAAGTCGTATCAATGCACTACGGGCTCAAGAAGAGGCTAACCAAGCATTGATAACTGAACTGACGAAGGACATCAATCGCTGGCAAGATCCCGCGTATGTGAAAGCTCAAGCAAAGAGCAGGTTGCATTACGTGATGCCGTATGAAGTTGGGTATATTGTTCTTGAGGCTGGTGAAGCAGAAGCGGTTGGCTTTGCAACATTACCAAATCAGCAAACCACTGGGACTTCTTCAAGAGCCTGGTATCGAACACTTTGGCAATCAATTGAACAAGCAGGCGATACCGCAGCCCCAATAGTGGATGGCAAATGAGTGCATCACCAGAAGATCAGAAAGCCCTTTCTCTACAAATCGGTCGCGAGGCACGTGGCGTTGTTGAAATAGCCCATCGATGCGAGTGTGGTTTACCAGATGTTGTCAAGACACGACCTCGACTTGAAGATGGCACTCCATTTCCGACAATGTATTACATCACCTGTCCACGACTTGCAGCGAAAATTGGCACACTTGAGGCCAATAATGTGATGAAGGATCTTGAATCTGAACTGCAAGCATCTGAAGAGTTACGCACCGAGTATAGGAAAGCGCATGAGTCATATTTGCAGGAGCGATCAGCGCTTGAAGACGTTGCGGAAATCGACGGCATCAGTGCCGGTGGTATGCCTGAACGAGTGAAGTGTTTACATGCTCTGATTGCTCATTCACTTGCAGTAGGGCCAGGTGTGAATCCAATCGGTGATAAAGCACTAGCGCTACTAGATCAGTGGGGTCAACATCCGTGTGTAGGTAGTTCATGACACGTCTTGCTGCAATTGACTGCGGGACAAATTCCATCCGATTGCTTATAGTCGAACTTGTCGGTGAATCACTGCGTGAATTAACGCGCGAGATGATCATTATTCGACTTGGTGAAGGTGTCGATGAACATAAGCGATTCAGTGAAGCTGCTCTCGAGCGTTTGAAACTAGCCTGTGGCGAGTACGCAACGAAAATTGAAGCATACGGTGTTACGAAGACACGTTTTATTGCAACAAGTGCATCACGAGATGTGAGCAATCGCGATGAATTTCTCAACATCATCAACCAAGAACTATCTCTCATTCCTGACATCATTTCAGGCGACGAAGAAGCGCGCTTATCATTTCTTGGAGCAACTGGAAGTTTTCGACACCTTCCAAGCCCGTATCTTGTGATTGACATAGGAGGTGGGTCGACCGAATTCGTGCTCGGTCAAGAGAATGTAACGGCCGCTCGCTCAGTGAACATTGGTTGCGTGAGAATGACAGAGCGACATCACTTTTCAAACCCACCAACAACAGCTGAACTTGATGAAGCAACGATTGATATCGACAGAGCAGTTCAGAGTGCTCTTGAAGTTGTCGATGTCAACAGCGCGAACACGATTATTGGACTTGCGGGATCGATTACGACGGTTGCGGCTCAAGCATTGAAGTTAGACATTTATGACAGAGACAAAATTCACGCATCTCAATTTTCACTCTCTCAAATCGCCACGGCAGCAGAAGAGTTGATTCATATGAGTCATGAAGAGCGACAAGCACTTGGTTTCATGCACCCAGGTCGGGTTGATGTGATTGGTGCAGGTGCTTTAGTGCTCTGGCGAAGTTTGCTTGCAATTTCAAAAGTCCATCCAAATATGCCGTTGCTCACGGTAAGTGAGCACGACATATTGGATGGAATTATTTACGACTTACATACAGCTTAGAGTGACTTGTAGTCACCAGGCGGTGGCGGAGGTGTCGAGAAATCACCTGGCATACCGAGCGGATGTGGGCCGTACTTGTTAGTTCCAGATTGTGATGGAAGTAGTGTCACAATAAAGAGGCCGATACCCGCTAGATTCAATATCAAGTCGAGGATTGTTGAGCCAGCACGACCTGCGTCTGAACTTCCACCAAGACTTAATATAGAAATAAAACCAACCACAACATTAGCTATCCAGTAGCCACCGATCCACCAGCCTGATAGTCCAACGTCATGAAAACGTCGTACCATAACAGTGACACTCGGAATAATGATTGCAAGAAAAAAGAAGAACGCGACAAGTCCAATGAGCACCGCAAAAAGTGCAAGGCCTGCAAAATCTTCTGCGCTTGATGAGTCACCTGAAAACGCTGTAAACAGTGCTCCAGCTCCCGCACCGAGTGCGATGATTGCAAGTGTGCCACCTACGATGGCTAGAAAAAGCTGAAACCACCAATATTCAGAACGTGGTGCACGACCTAAAATGACGAAATACTTTTTGAAACATGTTTTGATTGCTTGACCAAAACTCATACGAAACCTTCCCAATTAATTCGGCAAAGAATAGCCTGTGTGGGCATGACAATCGTAGCCATTTGGATTCTTTTTCAAGTATTTTTGATGATATTCCTCAGCATCCCAGTAAGGAAACTCGCTTGCATCAAGAATTTCAGTTGTGATTGGGTCAAGCCCTGCATCTGACAGGACTTGAGCGAATTGTGTCCTTGTAAGCATTGCTTCATCACGTTGTTCCGAATCCGTGTACAAAATTGCACTTCGATATTGACTTCCGATGTCGTTTCCTTGACGATTTCCCTGAGTTGGGTCGTGGTTCTCCCAAAACACTCGCAAGATTTCGCGAATGCTGATTTCAGCTTCGTTATAGACAATCTTTACGACTTCAATGTGATTGGTAGTTCCTGTGCAGACGAGACGGTAATCGGGATTTGCTACTTGACCACCTTGATACCCAACTGCAGTTTCGATGACACCAGGAAGTGACCAGAACTTTTTTTCCGCTCCCCAAAAGCAACCCATACCGACATACAGAGTCTTAGTCATAGTGCGACTTTATTGAGTGTTTCTGGAATTCGCAGAACCATTAAAAATACGATGAATGCCATCGCAGCAACCGCCAAGAACGGAGTGTGAAAGCCATCGGAGATATCCAGCATCAGTCCGCCGAAAAGTGGTCCGATAATTGCGCCAAGATCAGAGGACATTTGGTACGCCGCAACAACTGGGCCTCGCGGTGCTCCACCTGTGACGTCTCCAAGTATTGCTGGGGAAGATGCAGATGCTAATGCGCCAGCAGACCCAACAATAAACATTGCGACGAGAAAAACTGGAACAGTTTCCGTGAAACTCAGAAGGACGAGTCCTGCAACGGTAAGCGCGCTGCTACCAAGCAGGATTGGTTTTCTTCCGCTGGAATCAACTTCTCTTCCGGACCATGATAGAAAAATCACTTGGCCTACAGCACTTGCAAGAAAGCCCCAACTTGCAATAGTGAGTGAACTATTGAGTGCTTCAATCGCAAAGAGCGGGGTGAGGGCAGTGAGCATTCCAAATCGAATAAATCCGTTACTGAAATTCACTGCCACTGTTGCTCGATATTCTCGCATCCGTAAGGCCATTGGTAAGGTTCGGGAAACTTCCTGAACTTCAGTTTCTTTCGATTCAAGTAATGCATGTTGCAGGGTTTTCCAAGAAATGAATCCCGCGACAATAAGCGTTAGTCCATAGACAAAGAATGGCGCTCGAATAGAGATCGCAGCAACAAAACCACCAAGCGCTGGCCCGGTGAGACCACCGATGAGAAAACCACCAGTCCAAGCAGAAGACGCTCGGCCTCGCTCATTGATTTCAACCACTTTTAATAACAATGCCATTGATGCCAGCGTATACATCGTGCTACCCACACCACCGATACCTCGTGCAATAATCAGTTGCACAAAGTTTTGCGAGAATGCCGAAAGAAAAGAACTGATACTCACGATTGCAAGTCCCCATGTGAGAACTTTTCGCTCGCCGATTCGATCTACGAGTTTTGCCGCTGCCGGCGAAGCCACAAGTCTCATTCCTGCAAAGACTGAAACCACACTCGTGGCAGCGATTGCCGAAACACCAAACTCTCGTGCGAACGTGGGGATAACTGGTACGACGATGCCGAATCCGAGTGATACAGAAAATGCAATTAATGCAAGTGCGGTGATTTCAATTGGTAGTTCACGAAGTAATTTGATTCGCCGTTGAACGAAAGGTAAAACCACGCTTTGCTTAGGAATTTTGCACATCCAGCAACATGACTCGAGCAATCTTGCCATTTGGAAGTCGATATTCGACTTCATCACCAATGCGCTTACCTATGAGAGCTTCACCCAGTGGAGATGAGTAGGAGAGAACTTCGTATGTACTACTTTTTTCTTCAGCTGAGGCGAGCAAGTAGGTTTCAGTATCGTTCTCGGCAAACTCAACTGTCACAACCCGACCAATGTGTGCTTCACCATCGGGAACATCTGGCGCACCAACCATTGAGTTTTCCAATAAGTACTGCAGATGTTTGATTCGAGCTTCATTCTTACCTTGCTCTTCTCGGGCAGCGTGATAGCCACCGTTTTCTTTCAAGTCACCTTCAGATCGCGCTTCTGCAATTTTTCGAGTAATTTCCTCACGAATCGGACCTTGACGTTCATTTAATTCTTCAACAAGACGATTGTGAGCCTCTGGCGTGAGCCATGTGATGTGTTCACTCATGTAATCTCCCAAAATCCGATTCTAGGGTAACTGCCATGGCGCAAAGAGTGGTGGGAGTTGCGCTGGTGGAAGTACGCCAGGTTTGAAGAAGCTGCCTGGAAGTCGATCCAAATCATCACTGCACACAGGGGTGAGAACGGCGAATGCTGTTTCAGTAGTGGTCAATGTATGCGTGAGTGTCACATTGGTATCAGTCGGACTAAGTTCAATCAACGCAAATCCAATGTCAAAGCGATTTTCATCCTGGGCTTCCAAAAGACACCACGTAGCAGATGAAACCTCGCCTTCATAGCGCCAAGCAATTGACACAGTATTCACTGTTGTCTGCCAAGAAATCAGACGAATACTTACTTGTTGTCCAACAAGAAGTGCATACCCGAGAACGAGCGCGATGATTGAGAAACCAAGTGCGATTCCCCATGGAAAGCGACGCTGCTTGATGCCATAGCGCTCATAGAGGTGTGGGGGGATTTCCATACCTATACTCCTTGCACTTTCGAGACTATAACTCTATCGCCATAGGTGACTACGAGTAGGGTTAGCAATGTGAAAAGCGTAATTATTACTGTGGCGCAGAACAATCTTGAAGACGTTCCGCGCGAGGCATTCACTCCAGGATATATCGGTGGTGCTTTTTTCCTTCTCATGGCTGTGGCTGTTGTCCTGCTGTGGCGAAACATGAATAAGCGCTTAAAGCGTCTGGATGAAAAATTCGATACATCATCAAAGCAAGATGAATAAATCCTTTGTCATTCGAACACTTGTTTCTGGTTTTATCACGCTACTTATATTGATAGTCACCTCGGCACTTGGACTTTGGCAATATGCAGAATCTCAGCGTGATGACATTCAAAACGAAGTCTTGAATGCACCTGCCAAGGAAATTTCAAGCGTTCACACTTCAGGTGACTACGTGCTTGAAAACGTATTTGCACAACAAGTACAAGATCGCGGAATTCTCAACTGCAACGATTCAATCAATGTCACGACAGCAACAGTAAGCGGAACAGTGTGTTTGCTTGAAATTGAGAATGAACTTCCGATTGCATTGTTGTTTTCAGAGCCACTAGAGATCATTACAAATGGTGAAGTTGAAGTTGTCGGCCGCCTTCAACCTGCTCAGAGTTATGAGCCAGTGCCACTTGGAGCGCTCGGGACAACGCTACAAACTGAATTAAATATCCACGCGCTTGTTCACCACTTTGAAACCAGCCTTTATGATGGTTTCGTCATGGTTGAATCAATTCAACAAGATGCTGAATCTCAGCAATTCGAGATGAAACGTGAGCGTTTAATCTTGCCACCTGCCGGCGTTGACGTAAGAAATTTGTTTTACGCATGGCAGTGGTGGATTTTCGCTGGTTTTGCAGTACTTCTTTGGTCAAAGTACGTCAGTGACGAATGGCGTAAAGATGGAAGAAGTGAGTAGATTAGTCGTATGAGTACAACATCATCCGGAACAAAAATCTATCGAGCGTTAGCAATCATTACTGGAATTGTCCTTGCATTTCTCACACTTGTGGCTATTCCATATAAATACGTTTTTGATGGTACTGGCACCTGGACTGCTTATGCCTGGATGGCACATGGTTGGTTATACATTCTGTATTTCGTTGCAGCAGTTGAGTTGGGGTTTAGAAAACGCTGGCCACTTCTGAAAATTCTTGGCTACGCAATCGCCGGCACCATTCCGTTTGCTTCCTTTTATGCAGAGTACAAACTCCGTAAAGAGTTCACGGCTGGTGCTTAACTCGTTTTCGTAAGCCTGACGCTAGGAGCGCTTCAACAATCTCTCGCGAGCTCACCTGTCGGGCTCCAAGTTCGATTGCTTTCAGCCTCACATCTGATGGTATGTCATAGTGATCTCCACCAAATGCACGCTCTGGAAGACCTAATACCTGAGCGAATTCATGAAGTTCATCGAGTGACGAATCGCTGATTAAATGACACCAGAGTCGATCCCATCGTTTCCAAACTGCCTCGTCTACCAGAATCGCCATGGTGAAAGCGTAAGCAATTGGTTGTCTTTGCATGAATACACCTACAGGTAGAGTGTGAATGTGATTGAAGCCTTTCCATCGATAACATTTGAGGTCACAAAGAGTTTATGAACGT
>JBDLTY010000084.1:0-4041 GCA_039805585.1 Actinomycetota bacterium
TTGTGCATTTATGGTCTGCGAGGAAACTTCGTGAAATCAGGTGAACGTCGCTCCTGGAATGCATCTCTACCCTCTTGCGCTTCATCAGATAGGTAATAGAGCAATGTTGCATCGCCGGCAAGTTGTTGTACTCCTGCAAGTCCATCATCAACTGCATTGTGACTTGCCTTCAAAAGTCGCAACGACAGTGGTGAGAGTTTGAGTATTTCCATCGCGTAGTCAACAGTTGCAATTTCCAAATCTTCAAGAGGTACGACTTCGTTCACAAGTCCCCATTCATATGCTTGCTCAGCGCCATACTGTCGGCATAAGTACCACACTTCACGTGATCGCTTTTGACCGATGTGTTTAGCTAGCAATCCTGAACCATAGCCACCATCAAAAGAACCAACACGTGGACCTGTTTGCCCAAAGCGCGCATTTTCTGCTGCAATTGATAAATCACATACAACGTGCAGTACGTGACCGCCACCGATTGCATAACCTGCAATCATGGCGATGACAGGTTTTGGAATTCTACGAATTGCGATTTGTAAATCTAAAACATTGAGTCGGCCGATATTTTTCTTTGCAACCTCATCGGCACCGATGTAGCCATCATCGCCACGAATCATCTGATCGCCACCAGAGCAGAAGGCAAGGTCTCCTTGTCCGGTCAAAATAATGACGCCAACGTTGATGTCATCGCGAGCCATTTCGAATGCTGCAAGAAGTTCAAAGACAGTTTCGGGACGAAATGCGTTTCGTTTCTCAGGCCGATTGATGGTTATTTTCGCGATGCCAGCATGGTCGCCTGTCGATACTTCGTAGCGGATGTCTTGGAATTCACCTTGTGCTTGCCATTGGCAGGCTGGTTTTGCTGATGAATATGCGGGGTCCTTGAGGGCTGGACTTCCCTCGGCCGCAACGGGCGGTAGTGGGTATTTCGAGCGAGTATCCACAGCAAACCTTTCGTCCACTGCGTAGGCTAATCGGGATGAGCCGGGCTTTCATAACGAAGGTAATTCCCCCAGGAATGGATGGGGCCTTGAGTGCACTTGCTGCCTTGAAGGGCCTCATCAATGTTGGCCAATCGGTCGCGCTTATTGCAAATGAGGCTGAAGAATCCTTCCTAGAAGCCCAGAAGCCACTCTTCTCTGATGAGCCCAGCCTCATTCTTCTCACTGGCGGATCGAGTGTGTCCCGTAAAGCTGTCGAAATTCCGGTCTCACGACTTATCCAAAGTGCGAAGGCAAGTGAAAGTGTGACTGGAACAAATCTGCTGTGGGTTACTGCACTTTCTCCTACGAGTATTGCTGGTGCAAACACAATGGTTCGTTCCATTTTGAACGGCTACGAGCCTGTTATTTGGCCATTCCTTGGCGGAGTCGAAAGTTTCAGTGCAGAGCGATTTATCCCTACACTTGAAAGCGCACTTTCAGAAGCGAAGAAACAACAATCGTCAGTTGCAGTCTCACTTGTGCCAACGCAAGTCCATCGGCTACTTGAATCGAAGGATGCACTTCAACTATTGAGTCAATTCGATGCAGTACTTGTAGGTGGAGCGAAACTCAACTCAAGTCAAAGAACTGTTTTGCAAGAAAATAGCGTTCGCGTAATTGAAACTTATGGTGCAACTGAAACCACTGGAGGTTGCGTGTATGACGGCATACCGCTTGCTGGTGTCAATATTGTGATTGAACACGGAACAGTTCATATCTTTGGCAAAACAAATGCACTTTGCTATCGCGATGGAACTCCTTTGGCAAAATGGAACTCGCAGGATTTAGGTGACATTTCAGATGGCATACTTCAAATCCATGGGCGAAGTGACAATGTTGTCAAAGTTGCAGGTATTCAAGTCAACATTGAAGAGTTTTCCGCATTACTTCAAACTCTGTATCCAGATACCAGTATTGCTGTTACGCCCATCGAAGATGATGAATATGGGTATCGAATTATTATTTTTGCCACAAGAGAGCTTCCGAACCTGGAGAAAGATTTACAGTCTCTATTACCCTCTCATCGTCTACCAATCCGACTTCGAGTTCTTGAGGAACTCCCACTTCTTCGAAATGGCAAAGTTGATATCCAAACACTCAAGAATTCAATGTAGGTGTTACTCGGTTCGCAGTAACTTGAATTTACCTGTTTCTTTGTAGTGTTCAAAACGTAATCTGGTGTATTCAAGATACTTTGGGATGAATTCTTTCTCTTCTGCAGTTGTAATTGTGAGTAGATCATTGAGAAGCAGCAATTGACGAGAAATCAAGAGTAACTCGAGGTCTTGCTGATGGAAGACTGGGACTGCTTTCACACTTTCATAGCCTTCAAAGAGATGGCGCTCCAAGTCAGGTTTGTCTCGAAGATAGAAGATACTGATTGCAAAATCCTGAAGGGGAAAACCAATACCACAATCATCAAAATCTATAATGGCTTGGCTGCCATCTGGCTGCCTGATGACATTTTCCAAATGAAGATCTGCGTGAATCGGTCGAAGATTTGAAGCTAGCGAAAGTCGCTCGTGAACTTCTTCGCATTCACTCATCAGTTCATGAATCATCTGCAAAAGTGGTTCGTCAACGCCGGCTGCATAGTCAGTCACATAGTGGTTATGACTATTCATAAGCGGTCGATTGATAAGAGACAATCTGCCACGCGAGGGTATCCAATCAGCAGACGAGTTATGAAGCAGCGCCATATTGCGACCAAGCATGAAGATATCCTCACGAGTCAGATCATCTGATGGAATTGTGCCTTCAATCCAAGGATAGGCAATACTCAAGACATCACGTTCAAATGCATCGACATAGAGTGAGGAAAAGGAATGACCATGCGTGTCGCGTATTGGGACGGGAACATTCACGTCAGTTAGGTCACGAATTCGTTCAAGCCATTCAGCTTCTGCCTCTAGTTCTTCAGGTTGCTTGATTGAGTTGATATTGATTCGTAAGGTATATGCACTCTTCTCGGGCGTTGTAATCTTGAAAGCAACATTGAAGCCAATGTTCAGAAGTTCAACATCGTGAAGCTCCAGATTAAACTCGCGAGCAAATTTTGGCACTAAACTTTGAACAAAAGTAATCTGATTTTCATGATTCATATCAGAAAACGCTTGCATCCAAGAAGAATACCATTTTGAAAATGAGTCGTACGCCCTTTGCATTAGACTCACGCTGCTTCTCGTCACGAACCCAGGAGTTCTCTGTTGACCTCACTTCAGCTTTGGTACCTTGGTGCTCGGCCAAAAACACTGCCGGCAGCGCTTGCTCCAGTTATTGTCGCTTCAAGTCTTTCGTTTTTCGATAATGCTTTTGATGTCATCACATTTTTGCTCGCAGGCATTGTTGCGCTTGCTCTTCAAATCGGTGTGAATTACGCGAATGATTATTCAGATGGCATCAAGGGAACAGATGATGTTCGAGTAGGGCCTTTGAGGCTCGTTGCAAGTAAGTCTAAGAGTGCTACAGCAGTGAAAACGGCAGCGATGATCATTTTCTTGGTGGCAGCAGTTGCTGGATTACTTTTGACACTCCATTCTGGCGTTTGGTGGTTTATTCCCCTTGGGATCCTTGCAATCATCTCTGCGTGGTTTTACACAGGTGGTAATAATCCCTATGGGTATAAGGGTCTTGGTGAGATTTCAGTTTTTGTGTGGTTTGGGCTCGTTGCTGTTCTTGCCACTTATTTCGCATATACCAAAACCTTAACGTTTACCTCATTAGTTGTAGCAATTGGCGCTGGTGCTTTCGCTTGCGCTTTGCTTGTTATCAATAACCTTCGAGACCGTGCTCATGATGCCGAAGTTCAAAAGCGAACACTTGCTGTGAGGCTTGGGGATAGCAAAACTCGTTTTCTGTACGTTGCATTAGTTTGGATTGGATTTACTTCAAGCGCAATTGTTTCAATTATTTATGTTGCTGATCGTAGTGCTCCCGCTTTTGCAGGTATTGGTTTTCTTGCAAGTGTTCTTGCGCATAGGCCCGGGAGAAGTGTTCTTAGTGGAAGTACTGGTAAAGATTTGATTACTGTGCTTCAGCAAACTTCGAAAACTCAGATGTT
>JBDLTY010000085.1:0-2754 GCA_039805585.1 Actinomycetota bacterium
AAATCCTTGTGGGTGGCATCAAGTTCTGCAGTTGTGAGAGCCAGTCCATGAGGGACAAAGATTGGGTCGTACCCAAATCCACCTTCACCTCGTGGTTCATAAGTGATAGCACCATCCAGAACGCCTTCTACTAATCGCTCAGATCCATCTTCGTGAATGATTGCCACAGCGCAAACAAATTGCGCGGTTCTGCGCGGACTTGGTATGTCTTGTAATTGCGCCAACAAGAGATTCAAATTCCCCTTGTCATCACCGTGCGAACCCGCCCAGCGAGCAGAGAATATTCCAGGCATTGAATTGAGTGCGTCCACGCAAATACCAGAATCATCTGCAAGGACTGTCTTGCCAGTGAGTTCATGGAGTGCGCGAGCCTTTAAGAGTGCGTTTGCCGCAAACGTTGCACCTGATTCAACGACATCCGGAATATCACCGAGTTCTTCAGTGCCGATGATGGAAAAGTCTTTGCATACGCTTTCGACAATTCTTTTCACTTCCGTGAGTTTGTGCTGATTCTTGGAGGCAAAAATAATTTCAATTGTCATAGACCAAGCGCTACCTTTTGAAGCCGAGTGAGTTCCAAGCAGCCTTCGGTTGCAACATCGAGTAATTCATCGAGTTCTTTTCGATTGAATGCGATGCCTTCGGCAGTGCCCTGAACTTCGACGAAACTTCCACTGCCTGTCATGACAACATTCATGTCTGTCATAGCTGTTACATCTTCCTCATATTTCAAATCCAAACACACTTCGGCATTGATGACACCAACGCTTACTGCACAGACAGAATCGATGAGGACTTTGTTTGGTGCTTCTACATACCCTTTTGATTCAGCCCAATTCAACGCATCAACAAGTGCGATATATGCCCCCGTGATCGCAGCAGTTCTCGTACCACCATCTGCTTGTAAAACATCGCAGTCAATCACAATTTGATTTTCACCAAGTGCTCCATAGTCAATAGCTGCTCTCAGCGAGCGTCCAATCAGTCGCGAGATCTCTTGGGTTCTTCCTCCGAGTCGACCCTTCACTGATTCCCGGTCGTTTCGAGTATTTGTGGCACGAGGAAGCATGGAATATTCGGCAGTCACCCAGCCAAGTCCTGACCCTTTTCGCCATCGAGGAACTTCCGGGCTGAAGCTTGCTGTGCAGAGCACTTTTGTCTTGCCAAAACTCACAAGGCAGGAACCCTCTGCGTGTTCTGACCAAGAACGCTCAAATGTTACGGGGCGAAGTTCACGATGGGTTCGTCCATCTATTCTCATGCTTCTCCTATTGGTAAATGTTCTGCACTGACTTCACTGCCAAGAATTCTCATCCCTAACAATTCAAACCCAGTTGTTGGACCTGTAGCAATAAATCTATGCTGGGGTTTCAAACTTTCTTGGCGTAAAAGACCACGAGTCTGCAATAGTTGATAGACATCTTTCGCTGTTTCTTCAGCACTTGAAACCAGCGTTACGCCTTCGCCCATTACGTACTGAATTACTCCTGTGAGCAGTGGGTAGTGTGTACAGCCAAGTATCAAAGTGTCAATATCCGACTCTCGAAGGTGGTCCAAATACGTGTGTGCAGTTGAGAGAACTTCTTCACCCGTTGTGATGCCTGCTTCGACAAAATCAACAAACTTTGGGCAAGCAACTGATTGAAGTTCTATGTCCGTTGTAAGAAATGCATCTTGATACGCACCTGAATTAATTGTTGCAATCGTGCCGATGACGCCAACACGTTTATTCTTCGTTGTGCTTGCAGCCCTTCTGGCCGCAGGTTGAATTACTTCGATAACCGGAATGTCATATCGCTCTCGAGCATCCCTCAAGACTGCAGCTGAGGCGGTGTTACAGGCGATCACGATGCAACTGACATCTTGGGATTTGAGCCAATCCATGATTCGCAAGGAATGCGCACGAACTTCAGCGATTGGTTTTGGGCCGTAAGGACCATGAGCGCTATCCGCTACATACAAAATCTCTTCATTGGGCAGTTGGTCCATAATCGCTCGAGCCACAGTCAGCCCACCGACGCCTGAATCAAATATCCCAATTGCCACGTGGCAACTCTAAGGGAAACCCTATGGAGACTTATCCTCAAATTAGGCTACTCCCATGCACAGCACGAGCCTCTTACGAATTGCTCCCCCAAGTGCTGACTTACCTAAAAATCCCCTCCTAGATGTCGTCCGGCATTCTGTCATTGGTGATGACACTGAAATCCAAACACCATTCGGCACGCGCCGCGTGACGTATGCAGACTACACAGCATCCGGTCGAGCGTTAACGTTTATCGAAGACTTCATCCGAAACGAAGTATTACCACGGTATGCAAATACCCACACAGAATCAAGTGGTACAGGATTGCAAACAACTCGTTTTCGAGAAGATGCGCGCGCAATTATCAAAAAAGCGGTCAATGGCGATGAGTCAACTGCTGTGATTTTTGCGGGTTCCGGCAGTACTGGAGCGATTGATAAGTTGATGACGATTTTGAATTTACGTCTTCCAAAAGAGCTAGATGAGCGCTATCAACTACTTTCATCTATTCCGCATCATGAGAGACCTGTAGTTTTTATCGGCCCTTTTGAACATCACAGCAATGAATTACCGTGGCGAGAGAGTATTGCAGATATCGTGTTGATACCTGAGGACAACGACGGACACATTGACATAACAGTCTTGGAATCAGAACTCAAGCGCTACAAAGATCGTCCACTAAAAATTGGCTCATTCAGCGCAGCAAGCAATGTCACAGGCATTGTGAG
>JBDLTY010000086.1:0-7619 GCA_039805585.1 Actinomycetota bacterium
ATTCTCCCATTAACAGTCCCCCGTATGCTCTTGACCTCAAAGAGTTGGAATATTGAGACCTGCGATTGGGCTTGCATCGATCCAAAGATGCTGACAAGCGACTCGATCGAGAGATTTGAACGTGAAGTTGAACCTAGATTCGTAAGTACTGCCGTAAGTTCGCCTGCGTCTAGTGAAGTCACAATTTCGCGCCACATTTGAAGGAATCGACCCCTTGCACCGGGTTCATTCAGTCTCAGATTTTCGATAGCCTGATTACCATTTAGCCGCACACCGTCGACTTCATAGCCACCAATAACTTCCACTAGCGCTGAAAGCGCAGTTGCATCAAGTTGCCAAACATCAACTTCATCTCGGCCAAGAAGTGAACTGAACGTACTACGCACTGCGTCAGTCAAAATGCCGTTGGATAGTTCATTCACTGTTATTCGAAGGGGTGCGTCTGCTACAACTAATGAGCGGGGCAGAGCAAACCAATTGGCTCCAGCATTTGTGACAACAAATGAAATCGACTCAGTTTTCGTTTCATCTCTGACCTGCACCACTAGTGCGTCTGGGAAATCGAGTGTGACAGGTGCATTGCTCTCTGAGGCTCGATACGTGACTGCTAAAACAAAAATCGCAATGAGCAACGAGATTCCAAGTGTTGAGAGGAAACGCTGCAATGAAAATCTCATGCCTGATAAAGTCCATTTCGTAATATAAATTCACTCACTGGCTCTGTTGTGTAGCGCTTGAGATCAAATGAATCCTCTGCCTGTGTCTTCATCCCATCTCGAATGAGTGTTGAGGAAATAGCAGTAGTATCAATGTCATGTAAGTGTATGTTGAAATCTGGCGGTACGTTCACACTCTGATTTCGAGAAACCACATCAAAGCTGACCAAAGCCTTTAAGATGTCGACCTGATGCCAGGTGGGAAGATTTCGAAGAGCATCTGCGCCGATAACGACGTGGATTTCGGCACCCGGGTACGCTGCTTGAATATCTCGAACTGTATCTATCGTGTAGGTAAAACCGCCACGTTCGATATCAATTGCAGTTACTTGCACGTTGTTCAATCCTTGAAATGCAAGTTCACACATGTGAAGACGTAGTTCTGCTGCTGCAACTGGTGCTTTGCCCTCTGAACGATGAACTGGGCTTACCAAAACAAGATCGGACTGGCGAGAGAAAAACTTCACAACATCAAGATGGCCACGATGTGGAGGGTCGAAAGTTCCGCCAAACAGGTGAAGCAGCATTACCGATGTGGATTAAATCGAGTGACAATGTAGAGAAGTGCGAGCAATCCAATGAGTCCCGCAACTCCATACCACCATGGTTCGCCTGGAATTTCATTGGCGTGCGCTGCGGCTTCTAATAACCACACTCTCATGTGCCACTCCCTAGAACTACTTCACTAGTTTAGAGGTCTTCAATTTCAATCTCATCATCAACATCAAACCTCGATTTTCTCCCGCCAGGTTCAAGCCTGACGTCAGCACCACGGCGACCAAAGGCATGTTGCTCACCGGCACTAATTTCTGGCTGGAAGTCAAAAATCACTCCGCCTTCTGTTTCGCCAATAACGACGGTGTCTCCAGGCTGTGCACCGAGTTTCAAAAGTTGCGCTTCAATACCAAGTCGCGCAAGTCGATCCGCTAGATACCCAACCGCTTCATCATTGGTGAAATCAGTTTGTGCAACCCAACGTTCAGGTTGTCGGCCACGGACTTGCCAATAGTCCTCAACTTTTGTCACAGTGAATGTGTCATCATCAATTGGCTTTGGGCGCAAGATAATGCGTGGCACAACCAACGAAGCACCTTCTTTTCGGGTTTGCCGTACAAGTTCAGCTAGGTCATAGAGAAGACCTGCAAGTCCCGAGCGAGACACTGTCGATATCAGGTGCACTTTGAAACCACGATGTTCAAGCTCGCTTCGAGTCATCTCTGCCAATTCCTGCGCCTCGGGGATATCAACTTTGTTGAGCGCGACAATCCTAGGTTTGTCTGCAAGGCCTCCATATTGTTCTAATTCAAATTCGATTGTTTCAAGATCTGTTATCGGATCTCGACCTGATTCCAATGTTGCGCAGTCAACGACATGAACTAACACCGAACACCGCTCGATATGACGCAAAAACTCAAGACCAAGTCCTTTGCCTTCACTGGCACCTGGAATCAGCCCTGGCACATCAGCGACAGTAAAAATCACATCATCAACTTTGACGACACCTAGATTTGGAACAAGAGTCGTGAAGGGATAGTCAGCCACCTTAGGCTTCGCTTCTGAAATAACTGAAATCAGTGAAGACTTTCCAGCACTGGGAAAACCGACAAGTCCAACGTCAGCCAGTGTCTTCAATTCAAAGACAACTGTTCTCGCTTCACCTTCTTCGCCAAGAAGTGCAAAGCCAGGCGCACGCCTCTTGCTTGATGCAAGCGCAGCATTTCCAAGTCCACCTCGACCACCAGCAGCTATGACATATGTATCACCAGCACGAACGAGATCGGCAAGTTCGAGTCCTTCTTCATCGAGAATAATGGTGCCAATAGGAACTTTCAAAATGATGTCGGGGCCAGCAGCGCCATTTTTATGTCCACCTTGTCCAGCAGCGCCATTCGTTGCTTTACGGTGTGGTGAGTGATGATATTCAAGTAAGGTTGTAATGTCTGAATCAGCAACAACGATGACGTCGCCGCCCTTTCCACCGTTTCCACCGTCCGGCCCACCAAGCGGCTTGAATTTTTCACGATGTACTGATGCGCAGCCATTTCCACCACGACCACCTGCGACTTTGAGGGTTACACGATCAACAAAAGTTGTCATCGTTACCCTCCAAAACATAACGGAGCGAATCCATCAGGACCCGCTCCGTTGAAAATAATTCTCTTAAGCGCTAACCACGTTAACAACGCGACGACCGCGGTGAGTTCCAAACTCAACTACACCTGCTTCGAGTGCGAACAAGGTGTCGTCCTTACCGATTCCTACGTTGCTACCTGGATGGAAATGTGTGCCACGTTGACGAACCAAGATTTCACCAGCATTCACAACTTGACCTGCAAAGCGCTTTACACCCAAACGCTGAGCATTTGAGTCACGACCGTTTTTGGTGCTCGAAGCACCTTTTTTGGTTGCCATACTTATTTACCTGCCGATATCTTCGTAATTTTCACGCGAGAAAGTTCTGAACGATGGCCTTGACGACGTCGGTATCCCGTCTTGTTCTTGTAGCGCAAGATATCAATTTTCGGACCGCGAAAGTGCTCAAGGAGTTCTGCCTTCACACTCGCCTTATCGAGACCATCAGCTGTAACAGCACCGTTGTTCACAAGGAGCACTACTGGTAGATCTATTGATTGACCAACTTCAGCCTGAACACGGTCAAGTTCAATTACGTCGCCTTCTTGGACTTTTTCCTGGCGACCGCCAGCTTTCACAATCGCGTACACCGCGAGTCTCCTTCATATCGTTGCTGAGGGGATGTCATGCAGGGGCTAAGGGTACGCATGCGCCCTCAGAGGGTCAAACTGAGTCGTGCACCTCAGGTTCAAGCACGGTTTTAGCCTGGCTGACGTCTAAATGGACTTTCACGCCACGGGCATTACAGTGCTCGCACGGCTCACTGAAAGTCTCTAAAAGGCCCTGTCCAATTCGCTTTCGGGTCATCTGAACGAGTCCAAGCGAGGTCACCTCAGCCACCTGATGCTTCGTACGATCGCGGCCAAGGCACTCTATGAGTCGCCTCAAGACTGTGTCTCGATTTGATTCAAGCACCATGTCGATGAAGTCAATCACGATGATGCCACCGATATCTCGTAGCCTGAGTTGTCGAACGATTTCCTCGGCAGCCTCAAGATTGTTGCGGGTCACAGTTTGTTCGAGATTTCCACCCTCACCAATGAACTTACCTGTGTTGACGTCCACAACGGTCATGGCTTCTGTCCTATCGATGACCAGAGAGCCACCCGATGGCAACCAGACTTTCCTATCAAGTGCTTTTGCTAGTTGCTCCTCGATTCGATGATGCACAAAAACATCATGGTTGTCCGTCCACTTATGAAGTCGACTCTCAAGGTCAGGGGCAACAAATTTCACATAATCTTCAATGATTTGCCAAATGTTGTTACCGCTAACAATAAGTTCCTTGAAATCTTCATTGAAGATGTCTCGAACAATTTTGATTGCAAGGTCAGGTTCTGAATAAATCAGTGAGGGCGGAGAAGCGGTTTTAGATTTCTCAACCACATCTTCCCACTGTGCTGTAAGGCGACTTACATCACGAATCAAATCTTCTTCAGATGCACCTTCAGCAGCTGTTCTGACAATGACACCTGAATCTTCAGATATCACACTTCGAAGCGCTGACTTCAATCTATTTCGTTCTTTTTCTGGCAACTTACGACTAATACCTGTCATTGAACCATCAGGCACATAGACCACAAAACGTCCTGGCAATGAAATCTGTGCAGTAAGACGAGCACCTTTTTGTCCGATTGGATCTTTTGTTACTTGCACCAGAACTGGATCACCAGTTTTGAAAGCCATTTCAATACGTTTTTCTTCACCTTCAAGCCCAGCAGCATCCCAGTTCACTTCACCTGCATAGAGAACAGCATTTCGGCCTTTGCCAATATCAACGAAAGCTGCTTCCATACTTGGCAAAACATTTTGTACTCGACCTAGATAAATATTGCCTATCAGTGAGCCACTGCCTTGGCGGTTCACGTAATGTTCAACAAGTACGCCATCTTCAAGTACTGCAACTTGCACACGGTCATGAATCTCTCGCACAACCATGATACGTTCAACATTTTCACGTCGCGCGAGAAATTCTGCTTCACTCAAGAGTGCAGGTCGGCGTCGTTGATTGCCACGACTTTCGCGTTTGCGAGTTCGTTTCGCATCAACTCGAGTTGTTCCACCTTCTGAGGTTTGCTCTTCACCACGCTTACGAGTGCGTCGACGTAGTGTCGCAGCGTTGTCAGGCTTTTCAGTGCTATCAGTTGATTCAACAACTTCAGCTGGTTGTACTTCACCTTTTTTTCTACGTCGGCCTCCACGGCGGCGTCGGCGAGAATTCTCAGACTCTTCACCAACTTGTTCGTCAGCTACAACCTCTTGAGTCTTTGCAGGTTCACTTTCGCGCTTTCGAGTTCGTTTTGTCTTCGCATCTGCTGGCTGGAACACAGCAGCCAACGGAACGGCAGGAGTTGTTTCAGGAGTTTCTACCGTTACTTGCTCCTGAACGACCTCTGCAGGTTTATGTTTCTTTCCGCCACGAGCTTTTTTCATCGGACGTTTTGATGCCTTTTTCGCAGGTGGCGTCTGTGTCACGGCAGGCTTATGGGTTTTCTTTTTACGCTGATCAGCCATTGCTAATCACAAATCCTTCCAGTGCACCCTTGGTGCAGTTCGTTGAACCGCAATGGTTCAGAATCCTTTGGTACGAGGTGCACAGTGTTTCTACGTGCAACGACCCGCTACCTCTGGCAAGTATGGCACATAAATCGGTCAAAATGCTCTAATCGCGAGATCTGCCTCGGATATTCTGTAAAAGCCCCACGGCCATCCACACAGCAAACATCGAAGTTCCCCCATAGCTGATGAATGGAAGTGGTACGCCGGTTATCGGCATGATGCCAAGATTCATTCCAATATTTTGAAATGTTTGAAACCCTAACCAGGCTGCAACACCAGTTGCTGCTAATCGACCAAAGCGATCTGCTCCTTGAGCAATCAGAAGTGCTCGCCATGTCACAATACCAAGTAGCGCAATAATCAGTACACCACCGATAAATCCGAACGCTTCGCCCGCAGTTGCATAAATAAAGTCTGTCTGTTGCGAGGGAATAAACCGACCATTTGTTTGCGGACCATCAAATAACCCCCAACCCGTGAAGCCACCAGTGCCAATCGCAAGTTTGACTTGAATCAGGTTGTAACCCGAAACAAGTGGATCTCTTCCTGGATCAATAAAGGTCAATAAGCGATTGATCTGATATTCATCTAAAATTCCAAGAACTACTAACAGCAACATCGCAAAAAGTGCGGATCCAACAAGTCCAAATATCCATTTCATGCCTGCTGCAGATATGGCAATAACTGCAAGAATGATGACGCCGACGATAATTGCAGTACCGAGATCTGGTTGAAGCAAAATGAGCCCGAGTGGAATTGCTGCAAGCAAGAGAGCAAGACCAACTTCCTTATCTTCAGGCTCAATGCCTGGCTGTTGTGCCTCGGCAAGAATCATTGACATCCCCAGCACGATTGCGAGTTTGGCGAGTTCTGCAGGCTGCAAGGTGAAGCCACCTGGAATTGCAATCCAAGCGCGAATGCCATTGATTTCAGTTCCGATTCCAGGAATCAAGACAACGATTAAGCCAATCACACCGACCAGATAAAGGATTGGCGCATAAGCTCGAAGTAATGTGTACTGCGAACGTGAAATCAGAATCGCAAGCACTACACCCACAAGCAGTGTTCCAACATGGCGAATCAGGTAATACTCAGTTGAGGTTTCCGTGATTTCAAGGCGAGGTTTTGTTGCCGCATAGACCAAAAGCACACCGATGAAACTCAGCGCAAGGGCAGCAAAGTTCAAAATCCAGTCTTGGGAAGCGAGGAGCGATTGCTTTTTGTTAGGTGTGAAAACGTTAACCATTATGACCCGTTCACAATAAATCTGCTTAACAAGGATGTATCGATTGAAAATCCTTTGATAGGTTTCACGCTACCATCACTGTTAATCTGCGGTAGCAGTGCGGAAGGTTGTCCACCAGCAAGGACTGACCACTTTGGATTGACTTGCGATCCTCGAACGCCAAAAATCGCTTCATAAATTTTCCGAACTGAAGGACCTGAAATCGATCCACCTGTACCACCTTGTGACACCATGAAAACCACTGCGTATTTTGGTTTATTCGCTGGGGCAAAACTTGCCATCCACGACGTTGTATCTTTTTCTGTTCCTGCTTGACCTGTTCCAGTCTTTGCAGCCACAGGTATTTTTGATTGTGGCCAGCCTGCAAAGTACGAGGCAGCTGTACCACCACTTACAACATCTGTCAGTCCTGATGTGATGTAGGTTTGCATTGCCCTAGAAAATTTCACTCTGCCAGTTACTTCTCGCTTCAACTCAGTGACAGTCTTTCCATCAGCAGACGCGATAGCTTTCACGAGTCGTGGTTTGAGCAAATCACCACCATTTGCAAAAGCAGCATAGGCAACCGCTAATTGAAGAGGTGTGATAGCCGTGTCACCCTGACCAATTGCTAAGTTCGCCGCATCACCTCCACGAAACTTATCTCCATCAACACAGTTTTCCTTGGCAAGTGCCTTGAGATATGTTGCGCGAGCAGGGTCTGTCTTTGCTACGTCTGGATAGCCAGCCTCAGCCCGATAGCACCAGACATCTTTGAACTTTGCATATTGATCGAGTTTGAATTGCCTGCCGCCTATTCGACCAGAGGACTCAGACGGCAAATCAATCCCAGTTGCTTTGCCAAAGCCAAAATCAATTGCGGTCTTTTCAATTGCATCCTTTGGGTTGTCGATTGGATCATTACCGCCATCACGCAACCACATGTCATAGGCAATTTTGTAAAACACAGTATTACACGAAACCTG
>JBDLTY010000087.1:0-2677 GCA_039805585.1 Actinomycetota bacterium
AATTATAAAACATACTTAAAATTTAAAACTTTCTTACGTAGATCAGTCACGTTCAGGTCTTGAATATAATAAAAAAGTGTGGGAAGTTTTTATCGATGGACTTGATTGGCTCAAAGTTGGCAATGTTGAAATGCCATCCCGTGCATATGTAGGTGCTTTTGGTTTCAAAGGTGCAGATCAACAAAAACCAACCGGCGTACTTTCTGGTGGTGAAAGAAATCGTTTGAATCTGGCACTCACACTAAAACAAGGTGGAAATCTCTTACTACTTGATGAGCCAACGAACGACCTCGATGTTGAAACCCTCGGATCACTCGAAAATGCGCTACTTGAATTCCCAGGATGCGCAGTTATTACCTCTCACGATCGTTGGTTCCTCGATCGTATTGCCACACATATCCTCGCCTATGAGGGGGATAGTCAATGGTTCTGGTTCGAAGGAAACTTTGAAAGTTATGAGAAGAACAAGGTGGAACGACTGGGTGTAGAGGCAGCTCGACCTCACCGTGCAACATATCGAAAGTTAACCCGAGACTAAACATGCAGATCAGAATCCAACTACGGTGGAGTGATTTTGACGCCTTGCGGCACCTAAACAATGTTTCATATGTTGAATTCATGCAGGATGCTCGTTTTAAGATGCTGGAAAGCCTGAAACTTGGAGCTGAACATCTTGTCGAAGTAGGGCACGTTGTGGCCCACAATCAGATTGATTATCTCAAACCAGTTGGAATGCACATTCGCGAACTGATTGTTGACGTGAAAGTGGAAGATGTCGGGGGAGCCTCGTACAAACTTGTGTACACCTTTTTGGATGATTCAGGCACAGAGTACGCCAAGGCGCGCACAGTGATGGTGCAGGTCGAGACTGGAACGGGTGCGGTCCTGCGAATTTCGGACGAATTACGCGCACTCTTACTCTCCCACCGCTAGTTCCTTTTGCGAAGCCCTAGTTTTATCTTCACAATTCGCCCATGCTTTCAATCAGCCTTAAATACGATGAAGCCGCGCATTTTGCAATCTTTGCACGAAAGATTGCCGCGTGGGATTCACTTGGCACATTGAGAGTGCAATCTCGCGGGAAAGTGGTTGGGGTTTGGGCTCACACTCCTATGGACTGTTTGGTTTTTGTAGCACTACCGCTTGCTGAAACTATCGAGGAGGATTTTGATCGGATTGTTGCAGCAAGTCGAATGAGAGATATTCTCGGTGACCTATCAAAACCAACTGAAACAAATCGATTAGCAACGTATAGGTTGCCAGATGAGTTTCCATTGACCGAGCAATTATCAAATCTGCCACCAGAGGGTCGCTGGATTCAAGGTGAACGCATGACATGTGATATGTTGATTTCGACAGTGGAACATGCAATACAGGATTACCATCAACAAATCTCGCTCTATCCAAACGCAACACAATTGATGAAAGACAATATCGCGACCCAGATTTGGAAGCGACCTGGTGTTGCAGGTTTTCCACTACGAGGACTTCACGCTGCGCGCCAACTTGGTTTCATCGCCCACAAGAACGCTCGCGTCGAATTCGCAACGCAGGAGCACTGGAAGCGACTTATCACTCCTGCAGGTCAAGTGTTCGTTGACGAGCGGGGAAAGAAAGCCAAGCTCAGGGTTATTTAGAGCAGTATCCAGATTGTGGAGTCTGGCTGCACATCAACTTTCCCATCAACTATATATGTGTTGGGAACACTACTAATCAGCAGTGTTGTTGCTGGAACTTCAATCACATTGGTCCCAATGTTTGCAACGCAAATAACTCCTGAGGTTGAATTATTTGTGCGCTCAAATGCCAATACATTCTCATCATTATTCGTCAAATCATCTCGCCAGGTCAATTCACCTTGACCAAGTTCGCCAAGTTCACGACGAAGTTTGAGTGCTTGTCTGGTGAGATTCAGCATTGAGTGGGGTTCAAGGTCCTGGGCTTCAATTGAGATCTCGCCCCAGTGGGAAGGCATTGTCAGCCACGGTGCTGCGCCAGATTCAGGTCCAAAGCCAAAACTTGTTCCGCTTTTTGTCCAAGGAATTGGTACGCGACACCCGTCTCGTCCAATAATTTTTCCTTTGGAGCGAATAAAGACTGGATCTTGACGTTCTTCTGCTTTCAAATTGAGCACTTCTTCAAGCGCTAGTTCCTGACCTTGCCAAATATATGCAGTGCCCGGAAGGGCGAGCATTAACAACATTTGAGCACGCGCTCGTTTTCGGCCTCGTTCAAGTTCGCTCGCTGAGGGTTCAATCGTTAGAGGTGACACATAGGCAGGATCATGTTCGCCATCATTGTTGTGATACTCGCGCTCTGAACAGTATCGAGTCACGGAGCGAACCACATCGTGATTTTCAACAACCCATGTGGTGGGTGCATTGACAAATGTGTTGAATTCAAGCGTTTCAACAATGTTGGTGCGAATTGCTTCAGCATTCCAACCAGCGACAAGATAACCAAAGTTGAAGCCGGTATGAAGTTCATCTGGTCTTAGGTAGCGAGCAAGGCGTTCAGCAGTTGGAACCCAGGCTTCAGCAACGAAGATTCGCTTTGGAGTGTATTCATCAGCGATTGATCGCCAACGACGGTAGATTTCGTGAACGCCTGGCTGATCAAAGTAAGGCATCGGAATCACATCGAGTAATCCACCATGTTCATCGTGAACTTTCTCTTC